>NZ_JBEOVJ010000185.1:0-1086 GCF_040295435.1 Streptomyces sp. NPDC002809 | reverse complement strand
CGGGTGCGGGGAGGGCTTTGGTGTCGATTTTGCCGTTGGGGGTGAGGGGGAGTTGTTCGAGGGTGATGTAGGTGGTTGGGATCATGTAGTCGGGGAGTTGGTGTTGGAGGTGGGTGCGGAGTTCGGTGGGGTTTGTGGTGGTGCCGGGTGTGTGGGTGATGTAGGCGGTGAGTTGTTTGTTGCCGGGGGTGTCTTCGCGGAGGGTGATGGTGGTGGTGTGGATGTGGGGGTGGGTGTGGAGGGCGTTTTCGATTTCGCCGAGTTCGATGCGGTAGCCGCGGAGTTTGATTTGGTTGTCGATGCGGCCGATGAATTCGAGGGTGCCGTCGGGGCGCCAGGTGACGAGGTCGCCGGTGTGGTAGGTGCGGGGGTCGGTGGGGGTGTGGAGGGGGTTGGGGGTGAAGCGTTGGGTGGTGAGGTCGGGTCGGTTGTGGTAGTTGCGGGCGAGGCAGATGCCGCCGAGGAGTGCGTGTCCGGGGATGCCGATGGGTGCGGGTTGGTTGTGGTGGTCCAGGACGTAGGTGGTGGTGTTGGTGATGGGTTGGCCGAGGGTGGTGGTGTGTCCGTTGGGGTCGGGTGTGGTGGTGAGGCTCATGACGTTGGCGACGGAGCCTTCGGTGGCGCCGTATTCGTTGCTGATGGTGGTGTGGGTGGTGCTGGTGTCGAGGAGTTGGGTGACGAGGGTGGGGGTGAGGTTTTCGCCGCCGGCGACGAGGGTGGTGATGTGGTGGGTGGCGTGGTGGGTGGTGAGGTGGGCGGCGAGGATTTCGAGGTGGGAGGGGGTGGCTTTGAGGAAGCTGATGGGGGTGTTGGTGAGGATGAGGTCGATGGCGGCGTCGAAGGCGGTCTGGCCTGGTGTGGTCTGGGGGATGGCGAGTTGGGTGCCTTGGATGAGGGGGAGGAAGAGGGCGGTGATGGTGAGGTCGAAGGTGACGGAGGAGTAGAGGATGGTTCCGATGCCGCCGGGGTTTTTGACGGGGTAGTTCTGGTTGCACCAGTGGAGGTAGTTGACGACGCCGCGGTGTTCGAGGGCGACGCCTTTGGGGCGGCCGGTGGAGCCTGAGGTGTAGATGATGTAGGCGAGGT
>NZ_JBEOVJ010000184.1:0-1167 GCF_040295435.1 Streptomyces sp. NPDC002809 | reverse complement strand
GTGACCTCGTCGGTGAGCTGCGGGACGACGTCGAAGAGGTCACCGACGACGCCGTAGTCGACGAGGTCGAAGATCGGGGCCTCGGCGTCCTTGTTGATCGCGACGATCGTCTTCGAGGTCTGCATACCCGCCCGGTGCTGGATCGCACCCGAGATACCCGAGGCGATGTACAACTGCGGCGAGACCGACTTACCCGTCTGACCGACCTGGTTGGAATGCGGATACCAGCCCGCGTCCACCGCCGCACGCGACGCACCCACCGCCGCACCCAGCGAGTCCGCGAGCGCCTCGATGATGCGGAAGTTCTCCGCACCATTGACCCCACGGCCACCCGAGACCACGATCGCGGCCTCCGTCAGCTCCGGACGCCCCGTCGACTCACGCGGCGTACGCGACAACACCTTCGTACCCGTGGCCAGCGCGGAGAACTCCACCACCAGCTCCTCCACCGCACCCGCACCCGCAACCGGCTCCACCGGCGCCGAGTTCGGCTTCACCGTGATCACCGGAACACCACGCGAAACACGCGACTTCGTCGTGAACGACGCCGCGAACGCCGACTGCGTCGCCACCGGACCCTGCTCACCCGACTCCAGATCCACCGCGTCGGTAATGATCCCCGACCCGATCCGCACCGCGAGCCGCGCAGCGATCTCCTTGCCCTCCGCCGACGACGGCACCAGCACCGCCACCGGCGACACCACACCGAACGCCGCCTGCAACGCATCCACCTTCGGCACCACGAGATAGTCGGCATACTCCGACGCCTCGGACACCAGCACCCTCACCGCACCGTGCTCGGCCAGCACACCGGCCGTCGCCCCGGCACCCGCACCCAACGCCACCGCGACCGGCTCACCGACCCGACGCGCCAACGTCAACAGCTCCAACGTGGGCTTACGGACCGCACCGTCCACGTGATCGACAAAAACAAGAACATCAGCCATGGAACTTCAATCTCCTGCAGATCGAGACGGAACAACGACGAACGAACGGGATCAGATGAACTTCTGGCCGGCCAGGAACTCGGCCAGAGCCCTACCGCCCTCACCCTCGTCCTTCACGATCGTGCCCGCCGTACGCGCCGGACGCTGCGCCGCCGAGTCCACCACCGACCACGCACCCGCCAGACCCACCTCGCCCGCCCCGATCCCCAGATCATCCAGA
>NZ_JBEOVJ010000183.1:0-1386 GCF_040295435.1 Streptomyces sp. NPDC002809 | reverse complement strand
ATCCACGGCGAAGTCCCCATGCCCGAACAACGCTGAATCTCTGACGCGGACACGGTCAGCAGGACCGATCCACCTCATTGTGTTAGCCGTTGTTAATAAGAACGACAGGGGTGTCCGTAGGGATGAGTGCCTTTCTGGTGAAGTGGACGACGTCCCAGCCCCGACCGAAGAATCCGTCGGCCATTCCAGGAAAACTCCTGTTCATGGCATGCACGTGGAGGGTCTTGTGGGCCTCATACTTGTAGTCTTCGACGTCCGTCATGAGGGCCCACATCTCGTCGACCTCGGCGTCGGTGACGGATCTGCCTCGACGGATTCGAGCGCTGCCCGCACGGGAGTTTAACTCGCATCAGTTGGTTCTTGTCGTTTGCGAATCGGGCGAGATATAGGCGCGGGACCGTGAACCTCTTCTCACCTGACGGGTGGTTGGGCCGACGCCCCGGCGGCGGGCATGAAGAACGTTCCTGGTGTACGGGTTCACGACCAAGATCACCAGTCCGCCAGGAGCTTTCGCGTGCTTGTCTACCCGTCCGGCATTCTGTCCAGCCGCACTCTGAGGCATCTCTCCGGTCTTCTCGCAGGTCACCGCCGTCGGATCGGTTCACGCTGGCGTCGCCTGACCTGTGGCCGGCAGGCCCTGCTCGTCCTGGCCCACCTTCGCTGGGGCGACACCTACGCCCGTCTTGCCGCAGGCTTTCGCATCGGGATCGCCACGGCCTACCGCTACATACGCGAGGCCGTCAACCTACTGGCCGCTCTCGCGCCCACGCTGGAACAGGCCATGACTACCCGTCCGCAAGAAGGCGTACGTGATCCTCGACGACACCGTGGTGCCGATCGCCGCATCGCCGCCGACCGGCCGTACTACTCGGGGAAGAAGAGGCACCACGGGATGAACGTGCAAGTCCTCGCCGATCCCGCCGGCCGCCTGATCTGGGCCTCGGACGCATTGCCGGGAGCCACGCACGACCTGACCGCGGCGCGGGTCCACGGCATTCCCGCCGCCCTCGCCGAAAACGACATCAAGTGTTGGGCCGATAAGGCGTATCAGGGTGCCGGCCCTGCGATCCGTGTCAAGCACCTGCGCGGCTGGCCCCGACGTCACAACCGCGATCACACCAAGATCCGCAGCCTCGGCGAACGCGCCATGGCCATCCTTAAGTCCTGGCGGCTCCTGCGGAAACGCCACTGCAGCACCACCCGGATCACCGCCGTCGTCCGAGCCGTCGTCGCCCTCGAACCCGCCACCTGATCAAGATGGAAAAGACTCACTGAGGGTCCAGGCAGGCCGGGCCGATCTTGTTGAAGCGGTGGATGAGATCACGCACGGTGTCCTCGTCAGCGGCCACGAGCTGGGCGATGACCGGCACCCGGTTCCCGCCGGCC
>NZ_JBEOVJ010000182.1:0-1437 GCF_040295435.1 Streptomyces sp. NPDC002809 | reverse complement strand
AGAGGATGTCTCACGTGGTGAGTTTCGCGAGCCTCTTGTAGCAGGTGAGGGCTGCTGCGAGGCCGAGGAAGGCGAGGAAGTGGCTGCCTTTTCGCTCGTACCGGACGGTGAGGCGGCGGTATCCGAAGAGCCAGGAGATCGACCGCTCGATCTTCCAGCGGTGCCGTCCGAGCCGCTCGCCGGACTCGATGCCGGGGCGGGCGATCCGTGGGATGAGGTTCCGGCTGCGGAGCCAGCGCAGGTGCTCGGCGGAGTAATAAGCCTTGTCCGCACGGATCTTCCCCGGCCGCCCCCGACGGGGTCCGCGCCGGGATCGGACGGCGGGTATGCCCAGGATGAGCGGCTTGAACGCCTGGCTGTCGTGCATGTTCGCCCCCGACACCGCGACGGCCAGCGGCAGGCCCTGGGCCTCGGACAACACATGCAGTTTGCTGCCTTTCTTGCCACGATCGACCGGATTCGGTCCGGTCAGCGAGCCCCCCTTTTAGCTCGTACCGACGCGGCGTCGACGATCGCGGACGACCAGTCCAGATCGCCTCTGGCGCCGAGCTCGTCCAGTACCGCCCGGTGCAGCCTGCGCCACAACCCGGCCTCGGTCCACACGCTGAACCGGCGGTGCGCAGTTGCCGGCGAGACACCGAAGGACTCCGGCAAATGCCGCCAGGCACACCCACTCGTCAGCACGTACACCACAGCGGCGAACACCGCCCGTTCCTCCACCGGAGCAGTACCACCGCCCTGCGGACGGGAGACAAACTTCGGCATCAACGGAGCCAACAGCTCCCACAGTTCGTCGGGAACGAGCCGACGCGACAGATCAACCCTCACGAATCAGCATCATGCCCGTGTGGAGGCTCAGTCGTTGCCACCGCAGGCACCAGATAGCCTGCGCAAAGAGCAGTTCGAATCAGCCGGTCTGTCACCAGAGAGGCGTTGCGGTTGTCACACATGGGCGACGCCTGGGTTGAACGGGTACCGGTGCGTAGCATTCCTCGCGAGGAGCTCATCGCCATGCTTCGCGAACAGACCCAGGCATGCGGACCTGCGCGTGAAACCTTGATTGCCGGGGGGACCTTCGTCGTCTTTGACGGTCTGGTTCCCGCCAACCGCCACGCGGGGGTGTTCGGACGCCGCATCCGCTCAGCTGCCCGCCGTGGCCACACGATCGAGGGCCTTGCCGACACCGTCGAAATCCTCCGGCAGTACGGGGAAGAGCTTCTTCGTACTGGTTTGATTGATTCCGTGGACAGGTCGTCGGTGTTCACGATCTTCCTGAACTCTTCAGCGACAGAAGTCCTTGGCTGTGCCGGCGGGCCACGGCCCGAACCACTGCAAGTGCCAGCAGACGTCCCCGGGTGACAATCTGTCGGCCTTGGTGACAACTACCGCGCTTCGGCTCAATGCCGCATCAACGAACCACCACGTGAGACATCCTCT
>NZ_JBEOVJ010000181.1:0-1439 GCF_040295435.1 Streptomyces sp. NPDC002809 | reverse complement strand
GGGCGGCGGGTCGGTCGGCTCGGTGAGGTCGAACGCCCAGGAGCGGGCGAGGTTGAGATCGACCGGAGAGGCGCCACCGACGGACCCCACGGAGGTGTACTGGTGGGCCGCCCAGTCGGGGTAGCGGCCGCCGAGGTCGGGCGCGCCGGGCCAGGTGCCGTCGTTCGGCCCCCAGGAGGCTGCCCACAGATGCGCGCCGGCGGCGATCGTGCGGCTCCAGGTGCCGGACCGCAGCGCGCCGGCGCTGATGTAGAACCAGGGCACGTAACTGCCGACCCGCTCCCGCACGCGGTTGAACCAGGCCGACACATCCGCGTCGTCCCACAGGCGGGTCGAGTCGTCCAGCACCTCGACATCCAGCGCGAGTACGTCGCCGACCCGGTAGTCGTGCAGATGGTCCACGAAGTAGTCGGCGGCAGCGGCGGGGGCGAGGAAGTCCCCCGACAACCAGTAGTGCCCCACCCGCAGTCCGGCGGCGCGGGCTCCGTCGACATGGCCGGGATAGGAGGAGGTGGTGTAGGGGCCCTCACTGAGCTGACACCCTCCGGCCTTGGCGATGACGAAGCGCCGGCCTTCCGCAGCCGCCCGGGCGTAGTCGATGCCCTGCTGGTAGTTCGAGACGTCCACGCCTTCCAGGTCCACCGCCTCGGTGCGGGCAGTGCCGTCGGCGCTCGCGGCATCCGCGGCGCCGGCGGCCAGCACGATTCCGGCCGGGGCCAGCGCCGTCGCCACGGCGCCTCGAATCAACGTTCTCCTGCGCATGTCTCTCCTCCGGTGGGGACGGGGATCCCAGCGCGGACGCACCGGGGACTCTGTCATGCACTTATCAAAATCTATGCGCGTAGGCTACCTTGGCCTCGCATCCCCCCACCAGGTCAAGTCGCGTGATTCACAAGGGAGTTGGCGTGATCGAGAAGCATGGATCCGAAGACGGCCGGGAGATTCAGCCGCGGCTCGAGATAAGCAGGCGCACCCTACTGCGCGGCTCGGTCACCACACTCGGCCTGGCGGCCGGAGGCGTGCTGTTCTCGGGCAACCCCGCTCAGGCCCTGGACATCTACAACCCGTTCAGCGGCTATCAGATCACCGGCACCTGGCAGGACCACCTCGACAGCGGCTCCCTGGGCGGAATCGACTACGGAATGGGAGTCGGCACCTCACTGCCGGCCGCCGGCGCCGGAGTCGTCACGAACATTCCGGACAACGGGACCGGCGGACACACGGTGACCATCACCCACAGCGACGGGTACCGGACGCAGTACATGCACCTGTCGCAGTTCCTGCTGGCCAACGGCACATCGGTCGGCAAGGGGGGAATCGTCGGCCGTTCCGGGGGCGCCGTCGGCGCGCCGGGCTCCGGAAGCTCCACCGGACCGCACGTGCACTGGCACCTGATCACCCCGGGCGGCACCCGCGTCAACCCGCTGAACTACCTCGGT
>NZ_JBEOVJ010000180.1:0-1677 GCF_040295435.1 Streptomyces sp. NPDC002809 | reverse complement strand
CACCTACATCACCCTCGAACAACTCCCCCTCACCCCCAACGGCAAAATCGACACCAAAGCCCTCCCCGCACCCGACAGTCACCGACCGGACCTCGACGCCACCTTCGTCGCCCCGCGCACGACTGCCGAGCACATCGTCACCACCGTCTGGTCCGAGATCCTCGGCATCGACACCATCGGCATCCACGACAACTTCTTCGAACTCGGCGGGCATTCACTGCTTGCCACGCGGGTGACGTCCCGGCTGCGCCGGCAGCTCGGCATCGACGTCCCGGTCCGCACCCTCTTCACCTCGCCCACCCCGGCGACGCTGGCCGCGGCCATGCGCGAGCTGACGGCGACGGCCGATGAGGCGCCGCTCGTACCGGTGGACCGTAGCGATGCATCGCTGCCGTTGTCGTTCGCCCAGCAACGTCTGTGGTTCCTGGACCAGTTGACGCCCGGCAGCGCCGAGTACCTGGTGCCCTTCGCCCTGCGCATACGGGGCGAGCTGGATGCCGAAGCCCTGGGTACGGCGTTCACCGGCCTGGTGGCACGGCACGAGATCCTGCGGACCCGGTTCGTCACCGACGACTCCGGACGCCCCTCGCAGGTGGTGGACGCGCCGTGGTCGGTCACCCCGGTGGTGCACCACGTCCGGGCCGAGGACACCCTCGGAGACGGGGCGCGAGCCGCACAGGAGGTCATGGAAGCGGAGGCGCGGCGCCCGTTCGAACTCGACGGAGGGCGGCTGCTGCGCGTGGACCTGGTCCCCGTCGCGGAGGACGACCAGTACCTGCTGGTCACGTTGCACCACATCGTGTCGGACGGTTGGTCCTCCGGCATCCTGGCGCGCGAACTGCGCGAGCTGTACACGGCGGCGCTGGCCGAGCGCGAGGCGAGTCTCCCGGACCTCGCGGTGCAGTACGCGGACTACGCCGTCTGGCAGCGGGAACAGCTCACCGGCGACTTCCTGGAATCGCAGTTGGCTTACTGGCGTGAGCGCCTGACCGGTCTGCCGGTGCTGGAACTGCCCACGCAGCACGGTCGCCCGGCCGAGCGCGAGGATGCCACAGGCGACACCGTGTACTTCGCGCTGCCGGCCGAGGTCGCGGATCAGTTGCGGGCGTCGGCGGGACGGCACGGCGCAAGCCTCTTCATGACACTGCTGTCGTTGTTCCAGATCGTGCTGGCCCGCTACGGGCGCCAGGACGACATCGCCGTGGGGACACCCATCGCGGGCCGCAACCGGGCCGAGACCGAAGACCTGATCGGCTTCTTCGTCAACACGCTGGTGATGCGGACGGACCTGTCCGGCGACCCGACGTTCACCGAGCTGATCGACCGCGTGAAGGACACGGCCCTGGGCGCGTACGACCACCAGGACCTGCCGTTCGAGCGCCTCGTCGACGAACTTGCGCCCAACCGCGACCTGTCGCGCAACCCGCTGTTCCAGACCATGTTCGTCTTCCAGAACACTCCTGACGGGGATGCGTGGAGCCTGCCGGGCCTCGAGGTCGAGCAGGTCGGGGTGGGCGGCCAGGACGCGAAGTTCGACCTCCAGCTGACGGCGGCGGAGTCGGGCGGCGAGGTGCTCGCGGCGCTGGAGTACCGGACGGATCTGTTCGAGCGGGCGGCGATCGAGCGGATGGCCGGCCACCTCGGCACGCTGGCCGCCTCCGTCGCAGCCACCCCCGA
>NZ_JBEOVJ010000179.1:0-1919 GCF_040295435.1 Streptomyces sp. NPDC002809 | reverse complement strand
AGCGGCGAGTGGAACGCGTGCGACACCCGCAGCACACTCGTCCGACGGCCCTGACCGGCGAACTTCTCCACCAGATCAGCAACCGCCGCCTCCGTTCCCGAGACGACGACCGACCGCGGACCGTTGACCGCCGCGATCCCCACCTCACCGTTCAGCAGCGGAAGCACCTCGGCCTCCGCCGCCTCCACCGCCACCATCGACCCACCGGCAGGCAACGCCTGCATCAACCGACCCCGCGCAACGACGAGTTCCGCAGCATCCGCCAGGGACAGCGCACCCGACACATGCGCGGCCGCAATCTCACCGACCGAATGACCCACCAGGAAGTCCGGACGCACCCCCCACGACTCCACCAACCGGAACAACGCAGTCTCCACCGCGAACAACCCCGCCTGAGCGAACATCGTCCCGTTCAGCAGACCAGCATCCTCACCCCACACCACCTCACGCAGGGAGCGGCCCAGCCGGGCGTCCAACTCAACCAGCACCGCATCGAACGCCTCCGCAAACACCGGAAACGCCCCGTACAACTCGCGGCCCATACCCAACCGCTGCGCACCTTGACCCGTGAACAGGAACGCCGTGGCACCTGCCGGCCGCGCAGCCCCTCGCACCACCGAAGGCGACAGCTCACCCTCGACCAGCGCGGTCAGACCCCGTACCAGCTCCTCGCGGTCCGACGCCGGGACCACCGCGCGATGCTCCAGCACCGCACGCGACACCACCGACGAGAAACCCACATCCAACAGCGAAGAGGAGGAGGTCTCCATCCGGGCCAGCAACCGCGCCGCCTGAGCCGCGAGTCCGCTCTCGCTCCGCGACGACAGCACCACCGGGACCACCGGCAGTTCAGCCGTAGCAACCGCCTCCGGCTCCTCCACCACCGGAGCCTGCTCCACGATCACGTGCGCGTTCGTCCCGCTCAGCCCGAACGACGACACACCCGCACGCCTCGGCCGATCCCGCTCCGGCCAAGCCCGCGACTCCGTCAACAACTCCACCGCACCTGCGTCCCAGTCCACATGCGGTGAACGCGTCTGCGAGTGGAGGGACTTCGGCAGCACACCGTGCCGGATCGCCTGTACCGCCTTGATCACACCACCGACACCGGCGGCCGCCTGGGTGTGGCCCAGGTTCGACTTCAGCGAGCCCAGCCACAGCGGATCGCCCTCCGGACGACCCTGCCCATACGTCGCCAGCAACGCCTGCGCCTCGATCGGGTCGCCCAGCCGGGTCCCCGTCCCGTGCGCCTCCACCAGATCCACGTCCGTGGTCGTGATCCCGGCGTTCTCAAGTGCCGCGCGGATCACCCGCTGCTGTGACGGACCGTTGGGGGTGGTCATCCCGCTCGACGCGCCGTCCTGGTTGATGGCGCTGCCCCGGATGACGGCAAGGACCGGGTGCCCGTTCCGTCGGGCGTCCGAGAGGCGTTCGACCATGAGCACGCCGACGCCCTCCGAGCAGCCGGTGCCGTCGGCATCGGCGGCGAAGGACTTGCAGCGGCCGTCCTTCGCCATGCCCCGCTGGTGGCTGAAGTAGACGAACATGTCCGGCGTCGTCATCACCGTCACGCCGCCCACCAGTGCCATCGAGCAGTCGCCCCGGCGCAGCGCCTGTCCTGCCCAGTGGAGGGCGACGAGCGAGGAGGAGCACGCGGTGTCGACGGTGACGGCGGGACCCTCCAGGCCCAGGGTGAAGGCCACGCGGCCGGTGACGAGGCTGCCGTCGCTCGTACCGGGCCCGTAGTCGTGGTACATGACGCCGGCGAAGACACCGGTCCGGCTGCCCTTCAGCGAGAGGGGATCGATCCCCGCACTCTCCACGGCCTCCCAGGACGCCTCCAGCAACAACCGCTGCTGCGGATCCATCCCCAACGCCTCACGCGGCGAAATCCCGAACACCCCGGCATCGAAATCAGC
>NZ_JBEOVJ010000178.1:0-1953 GCF_040295435.1 Streptomyces sp. NPDC002809 | reverse complement strand
GGATCACCCGCTGCTGCGACGGACCATTCGGAGCCGTCAGCCCATTACTCGCACCGTCCTGATTGACCGCACTGCCCCGCAGTACCGCCAGGACCGGATGTCCGTTGCTGCGAGCATCGGAGAGCTTCTCCAGGAGCAGGACGCCTGCCCCCTCCGACCAGCTGGTGCCGTCGGTGGACCCTGCGAACGACTTGCAGCGACCGTCCCTGGACAGGCCGCCCTGCCGGCTGAACTCGACGAAGACCTCAGGCGTCGACATGACCGCCACGCCTCCGGCCAGCGCCATCGAGCACTCGCCCGACCGCAGCGCCTGAGCCGCCAGGTGCAGCGCCACCAGCGACGACGAGCACGCGGTGTCCAGCGTCATCGACGGCCCCTCGAAGCCGAAGACGTACGAGACACGGCCCGACGCGATCGACCCCGTAGCACTGTTGTGGACGTAGTCGTGGTACATCATTCCGGCGAATACGCCGGTCTTGCTGCCCTTCAACGTGGCGGGGTCGATTCCGGCCCTCTCGAACACCTCCCACGAGCATTCCAGCAGCAGCCGCTGCTGCGGGTCCATGATCAGCGCCTCGTTCGGGCTGATACCGAAGGGAACCGGGTCGAACGTGTCGGCGGAGTGGAGGAATCCGCCCTTGTTGACGTAGCTGGTGTTCTGTCGCTCGCCGTCCGGATCGTACAGAGCGCCGAGGTTCCAGCCGCGATTCTCCGGGAACTCGGATATGGCGTCCACGCCATCGTTCACCAACTGCCAAAGAGCCTCGGGTGATTCGACGCCGCCCGGAAAGCGGCAGCTCATCGCGACGATGGCGATGGGTTCGCGGGCCGCGGACGACAGTTTCCTGTTGTGGGCCCGCAGACGGTCGTTCTCCTTGAGCGACGCCCGCAGCGCGGCGACCAGTTTCTCGTCAGAATTACTCATCGGGGCACTCACATTCCCTGCGTCGCGTCGTCAAGGCCGGAAGCGTCGAGCGCCATGCTGATCAGGCTCTCGGTGTCCATCGAGTCGATGGATTCGGGCGAAGCTTCGTCCATGCCCTCTGCCGGATCCACCGGCTCGTCATGGGCACCGGCGAGTTCGAAGAGGACTTCCATCAGTCCCGCGTCCCTGAGGCGGCTCAGGGGAATTCCCTGCAGAATGCGCCGGACCCGCTCCTCCCCCACGGCCTCGTCGTCCGTCGGAGAGTCGGGACGCAGTTCCTCGGCGAGGTACTGGGCGAGAGCGCGGGAGTTCGGGTAGTCGAAGACCAGCGTGGCCGGAGGGCGCAGTCCTGTGGCCCGGGCCAGTCCGTTACGGAACTCCACCGCGGCCAGCGAGTCGAACCCGAGCTCCTTGAACGCCCGGTCCGGCTCGATGGCCGAGGGACCCGCATACCCGAGAATCGCCGCCGCGTGGGCGCGTACGAGGTCGAGCACCTGTTCCGCCCGCTCGTTGTCGGTCAGGGAGTTCATCCGCCGGCGGAACGCTGCGGCTCCTGGTGCCGACGCGTCGGCGGTTCGGTGGCCGCCGGGCCGTACCAGTCCGCGGAAGAGGTCGGGCAGGTCGTCCGGCTCCGGGGCGCCCGGTCCGGTGAGATCGACGCGCATGGTGACCAGTGCGGCCGCACCGGAGGTCTCGGCCGCGTCGAAGAGGGCGGTCCCCTCCTCGCCCGACAGGGTTTCGATGCCGGTCCGCCGCATCCGCTGCGAGTCGGCGCTCTGCAGGCTGTCCGCCATGCCGCCGTCCGCCCAGGGACCCCAGGCGAGGGACTGGGCGGGGAGCCCTTCGGCCCTGCGGTACGTGGCCAGCGCGTCCAGGAACGCGTTCGCCGCGGCGTAGTTGCCCTGCCCCGGGTTGCCGAGGACTCCGGCGGCCGAGGAGAAGAGGACGAAGGCGGCGAGGTTCATGCCCTGCGTCAGCTCGTGCAGGTTCAGCGCCGCATCCACCTTCGGACGCAACACCGCCCCCAC
>NZ_JBEOVJ010000177.1:0-1976 GCF_040295435.1 Streptomyces sp. NPDC002809 | reverse complement strand
TGTCGGCGTACACGTGAACGCACATAGTCGCGTACGGATGAACGTGCAGGGTTCTTGATGCGCTGAGTGCCGGCCCCCGGCACGCTGCTGCCTGTTGTCGAAGTTCGCAGAGAGGGTGAGCCATGGTCTTGGACCCGCAGCGCTGGCTTGAGCTCCGGCGTTTTCGCGGATTGGTGGAGTCCGGGGCGATGAGCCTGTCGGAGGTCGCCAAGGAGACCGGGCTGAACTGGCGGACGGTCAGCAAGTACCTGTCTGCCGACTCGTCGGCGCCGCCGCGCCGGGTGGCGAGTGGTCAGCCGCGCAAGCGCGTGGTCGACGAGGTCGCCCCGTTGATCGACGCGATGCTGCGAGCGGAGATCCTGATGAAGGCCGCGGTGATTCACGAGCGGCTGGCCACGGAGTACGGGTTCACCGGCAACTACCAGCGGGTCAAGCTCTACGTGCAGGAGGCCCGCCCGAGGATTGCGGAGGAACTGGGGATCGCTCCTCGGGAGCTGGCCGGGATGCATCGCAGGTTCGAGGTGATCCCAGGCGCTCAGGCTCAGGTGGACTGGGGCGATGAGGGCAAGGTCCTGGCCCACCTGGGTATCCCGAAGGTCTACTCCTTCCACATGGTGCTGTCGTACTCGCGCGATCCGTTCTGCTGCTTCACCACCAGCCTGGACCTGCAGACGTTCTTCGACTGCCATCGGCGGGCATTCGCGCACTTCAACGGGGTCCCGATGACGATCGTCTACGACCGCACCAAGACGGTCGTGCGTCGTCACGTGGCTCCGGGGGAGGCGGTTCCACTGCATCCGGAGGCGGTCGGGTTCGCCGGCCACTACGACTTCGATATCGATGTGTTGGCCGCCTACCGGCCCCAGGGCAAGGGCCGCGTCGAACGCCAGGTCCTGATTGTCCGCGACCACGTTCTCTCGGGCCGGGCCTTCTCCTGCATCGAGGAGATGGACGCCGCGTTCACCGCCTGGGTGCCGAAACGACGAACCCAGACGCACCGGACTCACCAGCAGGTGATCGGTGAGCGGGCAGTTCGTGACCACGCGGCTCTCAAGCCGTTGCCACCGACTCCGTATCTGGTGGCCGAACGTCATCTGCGGCCGGTCGGCAAGGACTGCCTGGTCGCCTTCGGCGGGAACCTCTACTCGGTCCCGGCCCGCAAGGTCCGACCGCGTCAGCTGGTGGAGATCAGGGCCACGAAGTCGCAGGTCATGCTGCATTCCACCGTTGCCGACTCCAGTGGCGGGACGCTGCTTGCCATGCATCCACGGGCCGTCGGACGCGGCGTCCGTGTCGTCGAAGAACAGCACTGGGACGGCCTGCCCACCGGCAAAGGACGCCGGACCACGACCAGCGACGCCCCGCCCCGGCCGCGTCACGATCGCCCCCTGGGCGACGAGAGCGGACCGCTGCAAGCCCTCCTCAACCGGGCTGCGGCGACCCGCGTCGAGGTCGGTCGCCGGCCGTTGTCGGTCTACGACGAGCTGACCGGGACCCGCCCTTTCACCAGTAACCGAGCGACGAAGGAATCGTCTTGAGCGAGCTGACAGGCAACCGCATCCGCACCACGGCGACCAAGCTCGGCCTGCCCCACCTGGCAGAAACGATCAACGAGTACACGCGGCGGGCGGACGAGGGAAAGATGGGCTACCTCGACTTCCTTGACCTGGTCCTCTCCGAAGAACTCGCCGTCCGTGACGACCGCCGCTTCCGTCAGGGACTGCGGCTCTCCCGGCTTCCGCACCACAAAACGCTGGATGAGTACGACTTCTCGTTCCAGCCCGAGCTCGACCCGCGCAAGATCAAAGATCTGGCCACGCTGTCCTTCGTCGAAGCGAAGGCCAATGCCGCCCTGCTGGGTCCGCCCGGAGTCGGCAAGACTCACATCGCAATCGCGCTGGCGGTCGGGGCCTGCCGGGCCGGATACTCGATCTACTTCACCAGCCTCGACGACATGGTCCGCAACCTCAAGGCAG
>NZ_JBEOVJ010000176.1:0-2079 GCF_040295435.1 Streptomyces sp. NPDC002809 | reverse complement strand
GCTCCAGCACTGCCCACTGCCCGTCCGTCAGATCTCCCCGCCCCATGAACCGTGATCATTCACAGCCCAAGATCTACTTTCGATACACGGCCTAGGTCGATCCGCAGCCGGCGGGTCCCAGGTCGGCCCGAAGGGCGCCGGGCCCCGATCCGCAGTTCTGTCCGTACTTCCGCTCTTCTGTCCGCCACCGCTTCCCACGCCACTCGACCGGGTCGGTCAGCGATCGTGCCGCGCTCGATATGGTGTGCATCTGCGTACGGACTTAAGGGGCAGTAAGTGAACGACGGCGGTCAGAGGCGATACGGCCCGCTCGGCAGAGCACTGGTGATCATTCCGACCTATAACGAGGCCGAGAACATCAAGCCGATCGTCAGCCGGGTGCGTGCCGCCGTGCCGGAGGCTGACATCCTGGTCGCCGACGACAACAGCCCGGACGGCACCGGCAAGCTCGCCGACGAACTCGCCGCGACCGATGACCAGGTCCACGTGTTGCACCGCAAGGGCAAGGAAGGGCTCGGCGCCGCCTACCTCGCCGGCTTCCGCTGGGGCATGGACCACGACTACGGCGTCCTCGTCGAGATGGACGCCGACGGCTCCCACCAGCCGGAAGAGCTGCCCCGTCTGCTCACCGCCCTCAAGGGTGCGGACCTGGTGCTCGGCTCCCGCTGGGTCCCGGGCGGGCGAGTGGTCAACTGGCCCAAGTCCCGCGAGATGATCTCCCGCGGCGGCAGCACGTACTCCCGGCTGATGCTCGGACTGCAGACGCGGGACGTCACCGGTGGCTACCGGGCCTTCCGCACCGAGACGCTGCAGGGAATCGGCCTGGACGAGGTCGCCTCGCAGGGCTACTGCTTCCAGGTTGACCTGGCCCGCCGCGCGATCGACGCCGGCTTCCATGTCGTCGAGGTCCCGATCACCTTCGTGGACCGGGAGGTCGGCGACTCCAAGATGAGCCGCGACATCCTGGTCGAGGCGCTCTGGCGCGTGACCGCGTGGGGCGTCACCACGCGTACGAACCGAGCGCTCGGCCGCCGGACCACCTGACGCGGGAGCGGGGACAGGCCGCCGGCGCCCCCTTACCCCGTTCGGACGCCGGTCCAGGCACACTGGGAGCATGACGACCGGCACACCGCCCCCGACCGCCCGCAGGCGCTCGCGCGCCCGGACCTTCGTACCTCTCGCCATCGCCGCCTGGGCGGTGCTGGAGATCTGGCTGCTCATCGTGGTGGCCGACGCGGCAGGCGGGTTCACCGTGCTGCTGCTCCTGGTCGCGGGCGTCGTACTCGGGGCCGTGGTGATGAAGCGGGCCGGCCGCCGGGCCTTTCGCAATCTGACCGAGACGCTCCAGCAGATGCCGGGACAGCCGGGGGCCGGTGGCTCGTCGCCCGCCCCTTCGAGCACCCGGGGCAACGGCTTCCTGATGCTCGCCGGTCTCCTGATCATGATTCCGGGGATGATCTCGGACGCGGCCGGACTGCTGCTCCTGGTGCCGCCGGTCCGGTCGGCACTCAGCAGGTACGCGGAGCGCTCACTGGAACGGCGCATGAGGGCGGCCGGCCCCGGCAGCCTCTCGGACGCGTTCACGCAAGCTCGTATGCACCGCCCGGACGGCAAGGTCGTCCAGGGCGAGGTGATCCGCGAGGAGCCCTCAGGCCCGGGCGGAAAGGTCATTTCGGGCGAGGTGGTCCGCGAGGACCCCCCCCGTCCGAACGGCGACCGGCGCCCACCCTCCGCCCCGTAACACCGCCAAACCGCCGAGACCCCGTGACCGCGTCACGCCCCGCCCCCGTAATCCGTGACGTCCCCCCGTAACCCCGTCAGGCCTTGGTGCCGTAGTGCACCGTCGAGCCCGGGGTGGGGTGGCGGCATCGAGCCCGTTCGGTCGGCCACGACAAGCCCGTCCGGCGATCGAGAACACATTCAACGCCTGCTCGGACGGGCTCGATGCCGGAACGGCCGGTTCCGCAGGGCCGGCCCCCACGCATGGCCCCACCCCGGCGCGGCCCGGCCGCCAAGGCCCACGCACAAAGAGAGCCGCGGGGGGGGGGGGGGCCGCCGGGGGGGGGGGCGCGGCCCGGC
>NZ_JBEOVJ010000175.1:0-2167 GCF_040295435.1 Streptomyces sp. NPDC002809 | reverse complement strand
GAAGGAGGTGCCTGCCATGCCGGCGGTGAGGGTGGTGCCGTCGGTGGGGTCGATGAGGAGGAAGGAGCCGGTGCGGCGGGAGTCGGCGTAGGTGTCGAGTGCGAGGGGTTCGGCGGTGCGGATGGTGACGCGGCCGATGTCGTTGGCGGCGAGTTGTCCGGGGGTGGGGTGTTGGGAGAGGTCGTCGAGGGTGAGTCGGGAGGGGATGTCCTTGACGATGGCTTTGACGGTGCGGGTGGTGTGTTTGAGCAGGACTCGTTGGCCGATGGTGAGTGGTTGGTCGGCGACGTGGCAGACGGTTGCTTCGATGTCCTGGGTGGTGGCGGGTGCGTCGGCTGTGGGGGCGATGAGGTCGCCGCGGGAGATGTCGATGTCGTCGGTGAGGCGGAGTGTGACGGACTGGGGGGCCCAGGCGATGTCGACGTTCTGGCCGAGGAGGTCGATCCCGGCGATGGTGGAGGTGGTGCCGGTGGGCAGGACGGTGACGGGTTCGCCGAGGCGGAACACTCCGGCGGCTATCTGGCCGGCGTAGCCGCGGTAGTCGGGGTGTTCGGTGGTCTGGGGCCGGATGACGTACTGGACGGGGAAGCGGGCGTGGCAGGCGGTGAGGTCGTGGCTGACCGGGACGGTTTCGAGGTGTTCCAGGACGGTGGGGCCGCCGTACCAGTCCATGTTCGCGGAGGGTTCGACGACGTTGTCGCCGGCGAGTGCGGAGATCGGGATCGTGGTGATCTCCGGGACGCCGAGGGAGGCGGCGTAGGCGGTGAATTCCTTGGCGATGGCGGCGAATACCGGTTCGGCGTAGTCGACGAGGTCCATTTTGTTGACGGCCAGCACGACGTGCGGGACGCGGAGCAGGGCGGCGACGGCGGCGTGGCGGCGGGTCTGTTCGACGACTCCGTTGCGTGCGTCGACCAGGACGACGGCGAGTTCGGCGGTGGAGGCGCCGGTGACCATGTTGCGGGTGTACTGCACGTGGCCGGGGGTGTCGGCGAGGATGAAGCGGCGGCGGGTGGTGGCGAAGTAGCGGTAGGCGACATCGATGGTGATGCCCTGTTCGCGCTCGGCCCGCAGTCCGTCGGTGAGCAGGGCGAGGTCGGGGGTTTCCTGGCCGCGTTTGCGGGAGGCGTCCTCGACGGCTTCGAGTTGGTCGGTGAGGACCGATTTGGAGTCGTGCAGGAGGCGTCCGACGAGGGTGGACTTGCCGTCGTCGACGGAGCCGGCGGTGGCGAACCGCAGGAGGGTGGTGGTCTGCAGCTGGTCGGCCGGCTGGGTGGTGGTCATGTTAGAAGTACCCCTCGCGCTTGCGGTCTTCCATCGCGGCCTCGGACATTTTGTCGTCGGCGCGGGTCGCGCCCCGCTCGGTGAGGCGGGAGGCGGCGATCTCGGTGATCACGGCGTTCAGGGTGGTGGCGTCGGAGTCGACGGCGCCGGTGCAGGACATGTCGCCGACGGTGCGGTAGCGGACCTGGCGGGTCTCGGTGGTTTCGTGTTCCCTGGGGCCGCCCCAGTCGCCTGCGGTGAGCCACATGCCGGAGCGGTTGAAGACCTCGCGCTCGTGGGCGAAGTAGATCTGGGGGAGTTCGATGCCCTCGCGTTCGATGTACTGCCAGACGTCGAGTTCGGTCCAGTTGGAGATCGGGAAGACGCGGACGTGCTCGCCGGGGGCGTGGCGGCCGTTGTAGAGCTGCCAGAGTTCGGGGCGCTGGCGGCGGGGGTCCCACTGGGAGAACTCGTCGCGCAGTGAGAAGACCCGTTCCTTCGCGCGGGCTTTCTCCTCGTCGCGGCGGCCGCCGCCGAAGACGGCGTCGAAGCGGTGCTGCTGGATCGCTTCGGTCAGCGGGACGGTCTGCAGGGGGTTGCGGGTGCCGTCGGGGCGTTCGCGGAGCTTCCCGGCGTCGATGTATTCCTGGACGGACGCGATGTGCAGGCGCAGTCCGTGTTCGGCGACCGTGCGGTCGCGGTACTCCAGGACCTCGGGGAAGTTGTGTCCGGTGTCCACGTGCAGGAGGGTGAAGGGGACCGGGGCGGGTGCGAATGCCTTGAGTGCCAGGTGCAGCATCAGGATCGAGTCCTTGCCGCCGGAGAACAGGATCACCGGCCGCTCGAACTCCCCCGCCACCTCACGGAAGATGTGCACCGCCTCGGACTCCAGCGAATCCAGGTG
>NZ_JBEOVJ010000174.1:0-2177 GCF_040295435.1 Streptomyces sp. NPDC002809 | reverse complement strand
GTGCGCCCCGCGACCGGACTCCCGATCGCGATGTCCGTACCCGCACCCAGCCGCGTGTACAGCGCCGCCAACGCCGCCTGCAGCACCATGAACAGACTCGTACCGGTGCTCCGCGCCAACTTCACCAGCGCGGCGTGCAGTTCGGGGCCGAGTTCCAGGACGACATGGTCCCCGTGCCGGCCTGCGACAGCCGGGCGGGGCCGGCCGGCGGGCAGAGGGAGCAGCTCCGGCAGGTCGGACAGCTGCCGCTTCCAGTAGTCGAGCTGCTCGGCGAACCGGCTCTGCGGGTCGGTGGTGTCGCCGAGCAGCTCGCGCTGCCACAGCGTGTAGTCGGAGTACTGCACGGGCAGGGCCGGCCGGCTGTCCGTCCGGCCCTCGCAACGGGCCGCGTACGCCCCGGCCAGGTCGCGGGCCAGTGGCCCGGTGGACCAGCCGTCAGCGGCGATGTGGTGCATGACCAGCAGCAGTACGTGTTCGTCCGGAGCGAGAGCGAACAGCTCGGCCCGCAGCGGCGGCTCCGTCGCGAGCGTGAAGGGCCGGCGGGCGGATTCGGCGAGCCGCTCTTGCAGTTCGTCCTGTGTCACCTCGGTCGGCCGGGCCCGGAGGCTGACCGCGGCCGGGTCCAGTACGCGCTGGCAGGGTACGCCGGCAACCTCCGGGAACACCGTCCGAAGGCTCTCGTGCCGGGCCACCACGTCGGCCAGTGCTTGATCCAGTGCGGCGCGGTCGAGTGTTCCGGCCAGCCGGAGTGCCAGCGGGATGTGGTACGTCGCGGCGGCGCCGTCCATGCGGTGCAGGAACCAGAGCCGGCGCTGGGCGAAGGAAAGCGGCACCGTCTCGGGCCGTTCGTACGGGGTCAGCGCCGGGCGGGCACGGCCGGCCTCGACCAGCGCCTCGGCCAGGCCCGCCACGGTGGGCGCCTGGAAGAGCGCACGCAGCCCGAGTTCGACGCCGAGCACCGAGCGCACCCTGGCGGCCAGCCGGGTGGCGAGCAGGGAATGCCCGCCCAACTCGAAGAAGTCGTCGTCGACCGAGACCCGCGGCACGCCGAGCACCTCCGCGAACAACTCGGCGAGGATCTGCTCCTGCGGCGTGCGCGGCACCCGCCCGCTCCCCGCCGGGGCGGCTGCCGGCACGGGCAGCGCCGCCCGGTCCAGCTTCCCGTTGGGCGTCAGCGGCAGCGCGTCCAGCACCATGAAGACGGCCGGCACCAGGTAGTCCGGCAGCCGCTCGCGGAGGTACGCCGCCAGCTCCGCAGGTCGGGCGGCCAGGGCGGGGCGGGCCACCACGTAGCCGACGAGCCGGTCGTCCTGGGCCGCGACGGCGGCCTGGGCGACGGCGGGGTGCTCGGCAAGGACGGCCTCGACCTCGCCGGGTTCGACGCGGAACCCGCGCACCTTCACCTGCTGGTCGGCCCGGCCGACGTACTCCAGCTCGCCGTCGGCACGCCGGCGCACCAGGTCGCCGGTGCGGTACATCCGCGCGCCCGCCGGCCCGAACGGGCAGGCCGTGAACCGTCCCGCGGTCAGGCCCGGCCGGTCCAGGTAGCCGCGTGCCAGACCCGGGCCTGCGACGTACAACTCCCCGGGCACGCCCGGCGGTGCGATGCGCAGCCGCTCGTCCAGTACGTACGTCCGGAAGCCCGCGACCGCTCGGCCGATGGGCGGTACGCCGGAGCCTGGGGACAGTGGGTCGCTCATGGTCGCGCACACGGTGGTCTCGGTCGGGCCGTACGCGTTGATCATCCGCCGTCCGGGCGCCCAGCGCTGCACCAGCTCCGGCGGGCACGCCTCACCCGCCACCACCAGGGTGGTCGCCGTGAGTTCGGCGCCGTCCAGCGCAGCCAGGGCGGAGGGCGGCAACGTCACATGGGTGACGGAGAACCGGCGGTCCGTCAGCGCCTCCAGCGGGGCCTCGGCGGGGGCCAGTACGAGCGCGGCACCGGTGAGCAGCGCGCTGCACAGGTCCCAGAAGGACGCGTCGAAGCTGGGCGAGGCGAACTGGAGCACCCGGCTGTCCTGCGCCACCCCGAGCCGGTCGACCTGCGCCGCCACCAGACCCGACACACCGGCGTGGCTCACGACGACGCCCTTGGGGCGGCCGGTGGAGCCCGAGGTGTAGATCACGTAGGCGGGGTGCCGGATGTCGTGTGTGATGTCCGGGTCGGTGTCCGGCCG
>NZ_JBEOVJ010000173.1:0-2218 GCF_040295435.1 Streptomyces sp. NPDC002809 | reverse complement strand
CAGGCAGCAGCGTGCCGGGGGCCGGCACTCAGCGCATCAAGAACCCTGCACGTTCATCCGTACGCGACTATGTGCGTTCACGTGTACGCCGACACTTGCGCCTGCACCGGATGGCTGACCTGCGGAGATGGGTCCAAGGGAAACTCTAGGGCTCACCTTGGCATCCGTGGTTGACCGTGGTTCCCCACCAGACCGGGCGCGGATCGGGCACGGAGACCTTCACACCCGTAGCTCAAGCCGGATGGGGCAGCGACGGTCATAGCGGTCATGCAACGGTTGCTGGGGTTGCGGTGCAGGGCCTGCCGCTAGGGAAGTGCCTTGGGTTGGTGTTGACGGATCCTATCGCCGTCAAAGTCGATGTCTAGTGTGATGCGCCAAAAGTCCAGAGGGTTAGCAAGTACCCTGTTGTCATGTCGCATTCGGGGCCTTCTGCTGTGGCGATCACGTTGTCCGAGGCCGAGCGTGCCGAGTCGTTGCGCCGGACAGAGGTGCCGCAACGGCGCTCGGCTGAGAAGGCCCGCATCATCCTGGCGTGCGCTGAGGGCGTGTCAGACGCTGGTGTCGCACGGCTCGTGGGTGTCCAGGCCAAGACGGTCGGCAAGTGGCGGCGGGCTTTCGCGGCGGAGCGGATGGCCGGGCTTGAGGACACCGGGTGGATTGGCCGGCCGAAGGCCGACCTGATCCTCGACGAGACTGAGCGCAGGCAGCTGCAGCAGTAGGCGCGGCGGGCCAAGACTGCTCAGTTCCTCGCGTTGCGAGCCAGGATCATGCTGCGCTGCGTGCAGGGCGGGACGAATCAGCAGGCTGCGGCCGACCTCGGCATCGACAGGTCGACCGTGGACCGCTGGCGGGCCCGGTTCATCGCGAAGCGCCTCGATGTTCTGCATGACGAGCCGCGCTCGGGCCGGCCGCCCTCGATCCTCCTCGCCCAGGTCGAGGAGGTCGTCGTAGCCACCCTGGAGTCGGTTCCGGGCCAGGACACGCACTGGTCGCGGGCCTCGATGGCTCAGCACACCGGCCTGTCGAAGTCGACGGTCGGGCGCATCTGGAAACGGTTCGACCTCAAGCCCCACCTGCAGGACTCGTTCAAGCTGTCCACCGATCCGCAGTTCGTCGCCAAGGTCGTCGACGTTGTCGGCCTGTACCACCACCCGCCCGAGAAGGCGGTCGTGCTCTGCGTGGATGAGAAGAGCCAGATCCAGGCGCTGGACCGGTCCCAGCCGGTGCTGCCGATGATGCCGGGTATGCCCGAACGCCGCACCCACGACTATCTGAGGCACGGCATCACCAGCCTGTTCGCCGCCTTCAACATCGCCGACGGCACCGTCATATCGGCACTGCACCGCCGCCACCGGGCGATCGAGTTCAAGAAGTTCCTGTTCCGGATCGACAAGGCGGTGCCCGCCGGACTCGACGTGCACCTCGTCTGCGACAACTACGCCACCCACAACGCCGCCGACATCAGGACGTGGCTCGGCAAACACCCCCGCTTCCACGTCCATTTCCCCCCCACCGGCTCCTCGTGGATGAACCAGGTGGAGCGGTGGTTCGGTCTGCCGACCGACAAACTCATCCGCCGCGGCGTCCACAGGTCCGTGAAAGCCCTGGAGGACGACATCACTGCGTGGATCGACACCTGGGACGAGAACCCGCGGCCCTTCACCTGGACCAAGACAGCCGACGAGATCCTCAACTCCCTCGCCGACTACCTCACCAAGGTCGGAACCACCAGCCAGAAAACAGAGCAGAACCAACTCTCAGGATTTCTGGCGCATCACACCAGCGCCAATGACACCTGGGCCGTGATCGATCGCTCAATGCCGCTACTGTCCAACACTGTTGATGTCAACGACTGATGTCAACCGCCGAAGAGTTCCGGGTGCGGGCAAGGCTCCGGCGGTTCCTCCGGCCGGTCGGCCCACAGCCACCAGACGTGACGTTTCGGACAACCCCATACCCCGCGACAGACACGCTTGCCGTCGTCCTCACGCTGGCAAAGCGCGAACGCTCCGAACTGCATCGGTTGGCTACAATCGGGACATGCAGGCGGGGAGTCAGACGGCATGAGCGGACCGTACTATGCCGATCAACTCCCCGCACGATCACCCTTCTGATCCGTAGCTCTAACAACGGCTAACACAATGAGGTGGATCGGTCCTGCTGACCGTGTCCGCGTCAGAGATTCAGCGTTGTTCGGGCATGGGGACTTCGCCGTGGA
>NZ_JBEOVJ010000172.1:0-2242 GCF_040295435.1 Streptomyces sp. NPDC002809 | reverse complement strand
CTAGGCCGTGTATCGAAAATGGATCCCGGCATACAGAGGCCGAGCAGTCATGGTGCGGAATCGAGCAGCCGGCCGGAAGGGCTTCAGCCGGTGGGGGTGCCGCCAACGAGGGGCAGCAGTACCTGGTCCACCAGGCGGGCGATCCCGTCGACGTCGAGAACGGCACCGAGCAGGTCCTCCTGCAGGACCATCACTCCGACGGCTGCGGCAATCTCCAGCCTGTCCGGGGCAAGCAGACGCTCGACCCTCTCCGCCGTGATCTCGCCGCGTTCTTGAGCGCGGCGGAGGCAGCCGGTGATTCCCTCGCGCTGCCCGGCGATGTACCGCTCGCGCAGGGTGTCGGTGATCTGAGGGTGGGAGCCGGTAGCGGCGGCCAGCACAGCCGAGAAGCGACGGCCCTGGGGTTGCAGGCACGCGGAACTCTGGGTCAGCACCGCAATGAGGTCCTCGCGCAACGTTCCGGCTGCCGTCACCTCGGCCGGGACGGGAGGGAGCATGAGGCTTTCCAGGGCGTCGGCGACCAGGTCCTCGCGCGAGGACCAGCGGCGGTAGACGGTGGCCTTGGCCACTCCCGCCCGCGCGGACACCGCGGCCATGGTGAGATCCGCGTACCCGTTCTCGACGATCAGATCCAGGACCGCTTCGATGATGCGGGCGTTCCGCGTCTCGTCGCGGACGGGACCGAAAGCGCCACTGGGGCGCTGGCGTCCAGCGGGGCGGGTTGACCTGGTCATACGCACGACGGTACTGCATCCGCTTCCCCTGCGACCGGGCCTCCTGTTCGGACCACGGGAAGTCGCGGACCGGGCCACGGCACGGCTTGTATCCAGGGCGACGTCGCACATGCATCCTCGTCACGCCCCTCGCCTTTCGCTGCTCGTGAACGGCGGGCTGCCGGCCGACCACTTCCGCTCGGGCAGATTACGAACTAGATACTCTCGCGACTCGATACTGTACGGTCTTTAGTTGACGGGTTCTCCCCGTGTGCCGATAGATCATCGGCACCACCAACCGAAGGCAAGGCGCGTTATGACACACAACGACAAGGCGAAAGTGCTGGTCACCGGGGCAACTGGGATGCAGGGCGGCGCCGCCGTCCAGGCACTCCTGCGCGCGGGACACCCCGTCACCGCGTTCGTCCGCGACCCCTCCTCCGCGCCCGCCCAGGCGCTCGCCGGGCAGGGCGTGGCCCTCGCGACCGGGACCATGGACGACCTCGCGTCCCTGGAGGCCGCCGGCGCCGGACACGACGCGGTCTTCTCCATGCAGCCGGTGGGCATCGACCTGGCCGGTCCCGGCCCCGAGCAGCGGCAGGCCCGCAACATCGCCACCGCGGCGAAGCGGGCCGGCAACACTCAGATCATCCACACCTCCGTGTCCGCGACCGGATGGCGCAGCCAGCACCCGGGCTACGAGGTAGCCGACCTGGAGAGGGCGTACTGGGACGAGAAGGAGGCCGCGGAGGACGCGATCCGGCAGTCGGGCGTGGCCCACTGGACTATTTTCAAGCCCGCCTTCTACATGAACAACTTCCTCCCGGCCAAGCAGAACCCCATGTTCCCCGAGCTGCCGCAGGGCAAGCTGGTCACCGCCACGAGCCCGCAGACCAAGTTGGCGCTGATCTGCGCGGACGACCTCGGAGCCGCTGTCGCCGCCGCCGTGGCCGAGCCCGGCACGTTCCACGAAGCCGAGATCGAGTTCGCGGGCGACGCGCTGACGTACCCCGAGATCGCGGACACCATCTCCAAGGCCGCCGGCCGCGAGATCACCGCCGTCTCCGTCTCGCGGGAGGAGCAGGAGCAGCGCCTCGGCGCACCCATCACGGACAGCCAGGTCTGGCACCAGCTCGTCGGCTACCCCGCACGCCCCCATCACGCCGCCGGCTACGGCCTGAGCACGACCACCTTCGCGCAGTGGGCAGCGCAGCAGGACTGGACCCTCCCGGCCGCCTGAACTCAGCCAGCCCTCCAGCTCCGCCAGCGCAGCGGTGTTCCCGGCGGCCTGCCGCCGGGAACACCGTCTCCCGCGCGAGGACACCGTGTCCCGACCTTCCGGTCCAGCTCTCTGCGGCGTGGCCTCGGTGCCGGTAGCGGGGCAGGTCACAGCCACTCGTTGATAGCGGCGACGAGAACGGTCGCCTCGTAACGGACCGAGAGCTTGTCGTACCTCGTCGCGACAGCACGGTGCCTCTTCAGGCGGTTGATCCCGCACTCGACCGCGTGACGATCACGGTAATCGGCCG
>NZ_JBEOVJ010000171.1:0-2490 GCF_040295435.1 Streptomyces sp. NPDC002809 | reverse complement strand
GGCCGTGGCCACGGCCTGACCCTCGGAGCGCACCTCCGGGAATAGGCCCTGCCGGCCACAGGTTGGGCAGACGTAATGCCGTTTGAACAACGGGCGTACCCTGGTGTTCGCCGAAGAATCCAATGCAGCGAAAGCAAAGGGGAGTGCCGGAGTGTCCGCTGTCGCACCCGACGGGCGCAAGATGTTGCGCCTCGAGGTCCGGAACAGCCAGACCCCCATCGAGCGCAAGCCCGAGTGGATCAAAACCCGGGCGAAGATGGGCCCCGAGTACAACCAGCTGCAGAAGCTCGTGAAGAGCGAGGGTCTGCACACGGTGTGCCAGGAGGCCGGCTGCCCCAACATCTTCGAGTGCTGGGAGGACCGCGAGGCCACGTTCCTCATCGGCGGTGACCAGTGCACCCGGCGCTGTGACTTCTGTCAGATCGACACGGGCAAGCCGCAGGAACTGGACCGGGACGAGCCCCGCCGCGTCGGCGAGTCGGTCGTCACGATGGACCTGAACTACGCCACCATCACCGGCGTCGCGCGCGACGACCTGGAGGACGGCGGTGCCTGGCTGTACGCGGAGACCGTGCGCCAGATCCACGCACTGACGGCGGAGCGGGAGGGCGGCCACACCAAGGTCGAGCTGCTGATCCCCGACTTCAACGCGGAGCCCGAGCAGCTCGCCGAGGTCTTCTCCTCGCGCCCCGAGGTGCTGGGACACAACGTGGAGACGGTGCCGCGGATCTTCAAGCGGATCCGCCCCGGCTTCCGTTACGAGCGTTCCCTGGAGGTCATCACCCGCGCCCGCGAGGCCGGTCTGGTGACCAAGTCCAACCTGATCCTCGGCATGGGCGAGACCCGCGAGGAAGTCAGCCAGGCGCTCCGGGACCTGCACGACGCGGGCTGCGAACTCATCACGATCACGCAGTACCTGCGGCCGACCCCGCGCCACCACCCGGTCGAGCGCTGGGTGAAGCCGCACGAGTTCGTGGAGCTCAAGGACGAGGCCGACGCGATCGGCTACTCCGGTGTGATGTCCGGACCGCTGGTCCGCTCCTCGTACCGCGCGGGCCGGCTGTTCCAGCAGGCGATGGAGCGGCGCGGCGCGGTGGCCGCGGCGCCGACCGCGTAGCAGTGCCCGTGTGAATCCGGGCACAAGAAGCTACTGATCAGTAACGGCTGATTCGACGCGGCCCGTGCGCTCCTCGCAGGTCGGAGGCGCGTATGGGCCGCGTCGGCGTGCGCGGCGCCCGTATCAAGGTTTCATTGGTGTTTGACCGACCGGTCATGCGCTGGTAACACCAAGCAGTGACCCTGGATACCCGCAGCGCAGTGACTCTCCCTGCCACTGCCGACCCTGCGTCCCGTATCCAGTCCGCGCAGCACACTCCGCCCGCCGGCACCGTCCGGTGAGCGCATCCGTTCCGAGGGGACTTCCACGATGCAGGCCGTGCCGGTACGAGCCACCGCCCTTCCTTCCGTCACCGACGCCCTCCGCGCCGTCGAGTCGCTGCTCCTGAGCAGCGGCCAGCGCACCGCCCGCCGCAACGCCTGGACCGCGGTCCTCGAGGACCGCCGCCGGGCCAAGGACCGGGTCGAGTCCGAGTACGTACTGGAGGCCGTGGCCGACCACCGTTCCTAGGCCACGTAAACTTCACTGCATGGCGAGGAAGGCAGAATCCACTGAAGGCGCGGACAGCGCCGAGAACGCGGGGCGGCTCAAGCAGATCGCCCTGACCTACAAGATGACCAGGCGGACCGACTCCAAGATCGGTCTTGTTCTCGCGGGCGTGGGAATCGTCACCTTCGGTGTCCTCCTCGCGATCGGTTTCTTGATCGACCACCCGATCTACCTGGGCATCCTGGGCTTCGTGCTCGCCCTCCTCGCGATGGTGCTCGTCTTCGGGCGGCGTGCCGAGCGGGCGGCCTTCGGGCAGATGGAGGGACAGCCGGGTGCGGCGGCGGCCGTACTGGACCGGGTGGGCCGTGGCTGGACCACGACGCCGGCGGTCGCGATGAACCGCAGTCAGGACGTCGTCCACCGCGCCGTGGGCAAGGCGGGCATCGTGCTGGTCGGTGAGGGCAACCCGAACCGGGTGAAGAGCCTGCTGGCGGCCGAGAAGAAGAAGATGGCCCGCATCGTGGTCGACGTACCCGTGCACGACATCATCGTCGGCAACGACGAGGGCCAGGTGCCGCTCAAGAAGGTGCGCACCAAGATGCTGAAGCTGCCGCGCGTCCTGACCGGCCCGCAGGTGACCGCGGCCAACGACCGGCTGCGTGCGATGGGCGACCTGATGAGCAACATGCCGCTGCCGAAGGGCCCCATGCCGAAGGGCATGCGGATGCCGCGCGGCGGAAAGATGCGCTGAGCGGACTGAGAGAACGCAACAAGAGGGCGGGGGGGGGGGGACCGGCGGGGGGGGCCCCGCCCCGGAAGGTGGGGGGGGGGGCGGGGGGTGGGGGGCAATGAAGACGGCGTGCGGCAGTAAAAACGGGGGGTGG
>NZ_JBEOVJ010000170.1:0-2565 GCF_040295435.1 Streptomyces sp. NPDC002809 | reverse complement strand
GCGCCCTCCTCATCGGCCAGCCACCCCTGAACCGCCTCCAACACCCCACCCAACACCGACCGCACACCCACCACCGGACCCACCGAACCCACCGACGCCACCTCAAACACCGACGGCACCGGCACACCACCACCAGCAACAGCCGTCACCAACGGCCGCCACACCACCTCATGCAACCCACCACCCACACCCGACCCGCCCAACTGCTCCACCGACACCGGACGGGAGACCAACGCACCGACGCTCAGAACGGGCCGGCCAGCCCCGTCGGCCACGAGGACCGACACGCTGTCCTGCCCGGCCGGCGCGATCCGTACGCGAAGAGCCGATGCCCCTGCCGCGTGAAGGGCGACGTTGGTCCAGGCGAAGGGCAACACGGTCGACTCGTCGGTCCGCGAACCGTCATCGATGAGCGCCACGTGCATGGCGGCATCGAGCAAAGCGGGGTGCAGGCCGAAGCGCTGGGCGTCGTCGTGCGCCGAGTCCGGCAGTGCGACCTCCGCGTACAGCTCCTCCCCGGAGGTCCAGGCGGCCTTGAGCCCCTGGAAGACCGGCCCGTAACCGTAGCCGCGCTCCGAAAGGAGGTCGTAGGCTCCCTCGACGCTGACCGCCGTGGCGTCCTTCGGCGGCCATGCAGTCAGGTCCGGGACCGGCGCCCCCACGCCCGTGGCAAGGATGCCTTCCGCGTGACGCGTCCAGGGCTCGTAGCCGGTGCCGTCGCCTCGCGAGTACACGCTGACCGATCGCCGCCCGGTCGGATCGGCTGCGCCGATCGCCACCTGAATCGCGACACCGCCCTGTTCGGGGATGACCAGGGGCGCCTGCAACGTCAGCTCTTCCAGGAGGTCGCATCCGACCTCGTCACCTGCTCTGACGGCCAGCTCGACGAAGGCCGTACCGGGCAGGAGCACGCTGCCCAGCACGCCATGATCGGCGATCCAGGCCTGGGTGGCCAGAGAGAGCCTTCCGGTGAGCACCATCTCATCGGCTTCCGCCAGAGCGACAGAAGCCCCGAGGAGCGGGTGATCGGTGGTGCCCAAGCCGAGCGAGCCGGGGTCGTTGCCGTCGAGTTCGGCTTCCATCCAGTACCGCTCGCGCTGGAATGCGTACGTCGGCAGATCGACGCGGCGGGCACCCGAACCTGCGAAGAACCGGGCCCAGTCCACCGAGGCTCCGGCCACATGCAGCTGGCCCAGCGCAGTGACGGCCGAGACCACCTCCGGCCGCCCCTTACGCACCAGCGGAACGAAGAGAGCCGCATCCGTGTCCACCGTCTGCTGGGCCATCCCGCTCAGCACACCATCAGGACCGACCTCGACGAACGACGTCACACCCCGCGACACGACATACGACACCGCATCCGCGAACCGCACCGCCTCACGCACATGCCGCACCCAGTACTCAGCCGAACCCCAGCCCTCGGACATATCACCCGACACACCCGACACCACCGGAATCGACGGGTCAGCGAACGACAGCCCGGCAACCACCGTCCCGAACTCCGCCAACATCGGCTCCATCAGCGGCGAGTGGAACGCGTGCGACACCCGCAGCACACTCGTCCGACGGCCCTGACCGGCGAACTTCTCCACCAGATCAGCAACCGCCGCCTCCGTACCCGAGACGACGACGGACCGCGGACCGTTGACCGCAGCGATCCCCACCTCACCATTCAGCAGCGGAAGCACCTCGGCCTCCGCCGCCTCCACCGCCACCATCGACCCACCAGCAGGCAACGCCTGCATCAACCGACCCCGCGCAACGACGAGTTCGGCAGCATCCGCCAGGGACAGGGCACCCGACACGTGCGCGGCCGCGATCTCACCGACCGAGTGACCGACCAGGAAGTCCGGACGCACCCCCCACGACTCCACCAGCCGGAACAACGCAGTCTCCACCGCGAACAACCCCGCCTGAGCGAACATCGTCCCGTTCAGCAGACCAGCATCCTCACCCCACACCACCTCACGCAACGACCGCCCCAACCGAGCATCCAGCTCGGCGACCACCGCGTCGAACGCCTCCGCGAACACCGGGAACGCCCCATACAGCTCGCGGCCCATACCAAGCCGCTGCGCACCCTGACCCGTGAACAGGAACGCGACCTTGCCCGCCGGCCGCACCGACCCCCGCACCACCGACGCCGACACACCCCCCTCGGCCAGCGCAGCCAAACCCTGCAACAGCTCCTCACGGTCCGACACCGCAACCACCGCGCGATGCTCCAGCACCGCACGCGACACCACCGACGAGAATCCCGCATCCAACAGCGAAGGAGAGGAGTCCCCCTCCATCAGAGCAAGGAGCTTCCCTGCCTGCGCCGACAGCCCAACTTCACTCCGCGCCGACAACACCACAGGCACTACCGGGAGTTCGTCTGCTTCGGACGCCTCCGGCTCTGCCACCACCGGAGCCTGCTCCACGATCACATGCGCGTTCGTCCCGCTCAGCCCGAACGACGACACACCCACACGCCTCGGCCGATCCCGCACCGGCCAAGCACGCGACTCCGTCAACAACTCCACCGCACCCGCAGCCCAATCCACCTGCGGCGTCGGCACATCC
>NZ_JBEOVJ010000169.1:0-2720 GCF_040295435.1 Streptomyces sp. NPDC002809 | reverse complement strand
ATACGAGCCGACCTCCACCTCGGACTACTCCAACTCGCCTGCAGCATCATCTGCTTGAGACGACTCCGAACCTCATTCTGAAACCATCAGTTAGAGCCCGTAACACGATCTTGAGTGTTGGGTGACTGCCAGGAGCTCGTCCCGCGCGTCTCCCGATGGGGTGGAACTTGATTCGTTCCTTTGTCGAGTCATGACGATGGACGAGTCGCCAGACGCAGCTCACCGTCGGGCATGAAGTCGAGTACGACTGCATTGAGGATGCTTCCGATCGCTGGGAAGTCTTCTGGGGCCAGGTGTTCCAGGTTGTCGGTGAGGTTCACGAAGTCGATGAATGCCCGTGCCTCGGTGGCGGGCTCAACCAACTCGACTTCCACACCGAAGCGTCCCCGGTGGCCTGTTACTCGGCAGCGGACGATCTGGAGCGGACGGAGCCTACTGGCGAGCCAATTCAGAGGGTTGTCAGTCACAGCTGGCCAGCGTAGGACTGCACTGCTGACCGCGCACGCTGTCGGCTGAGCCTTCTCCAGCAGATGAGTCCGCAGGCGAGGGAGACCAAGGCGTCGTGCAGGTCCAGGCGTCGTTCCCACCGGACCGCGAGGCGCTTGAACTGGTGCAGCAGGGCGAAGGTCTGCTCGACAACGTAGCGGAGCTTGCCCAGGCCCTTGATGTTCGGGACGCCCTTGCGAGAGATGACCGGCATGATCTTGCGACGCCGAAGTTCCTGGCGCACGGCCTTCGAGTCGTATGCCTTGTCGCCCAGCAGCGCGTCGGGGCGACGTCGCGGCCGGCCGGGGCGTCCGGCGACGGGCGACAGACCGTCGACCAAGGCGAGGGTCTGGGTGATGTCGTTGACGTTCGCCGCGGTGGTGATGACGTGGAACGGGGTGCCGCGTCCGTCGCAGATCATGGCGAGGTGGATCGTGGCTTCGCAGTCAGCACCAAGTCAGCACGGGAGAGGTGAAGACGGGTGATGACGTGGGCCTTTAGTCAGCACCAAACCAGCACGGGAGTCAGCACCGCCCTTGCGAAATATACCGAACAGTGCAACTCGGACAGCCGTCTCCCGCCCACCCCCGAAGCGGAAACGGGCTCGCGCGCCCTCCCCGTAGCACCGGCCCGCACACCGGCAACCCGAACTATGGTGTCCGGCCACATACGCCCCTGACCTGGCCCTTCCTACGGTATGGCGACACAGCAACGTCCCCGCCAACCGTCCGGAAGTGGTACCCATGGCCACCCCAGCAACCGCTCCCCCACCCGCCTCCAACCTCCGCCGCATCGTCGCCGCCAGCCTCATCGGCACCACCATCGAGTGGTACGACTTCTTTCTGTACGGATCAGCGGCCGCCCTGGTCTTCAACAAGCTGTTCTTCCCCGATTCCGAGCCGCTGGTGGGGACCCTCCTGTCCTTCCTCACGTACGCGGTCGGCTTCGCCGCGCGGCCGATCGGGGCGCTGGTCTTCGGGCACTACGGCGACCGGCTCGGGCGCAAGAAGCTGCTGGTGCTCAGCCTGTTGATGATGGGTGGGGCCACGTTCGCGATCGGGCTGCTGCCGACGCACGCCACCGTGGGGGTCGCCGCTCCTGTCCTGCTCACCGTGCTGCGGCTGGTACAGGGCTTCGCCCTCGGCGGTGAGTGGGGCGGGGCCGTGCTGCTGGTGTCGGAGCACGGGGACGCGAAGCGCCGCGGGTTCTGGGCCTCGTGGCCGCAGACCGGTGCGCCGGCCGGGCAGTTGCTCGCCACCGGGGTGCTCTCCGCACTGACCGCGCTCATGTCGGACTCGGCTTTCGAGGCCTGGGGCTGGCGCATCCCCTTCCTGCTCTCCGGCGTGCTGGTGATCATCGGCTTGTGGATTCGTCTGTCCGTCGATGAATCACCCTTGTTCAAGGCCGCGCTGGCACAGGCCGAGGAGCGCAGGGCCGCCACCGGGGCGGCCGAGAAGATGCCGGTCGTGGCCGTGCTGCGACACCACTGGCGCGACGTGTTGATCGCCATGGGCGCCAGGATGGCGGAGAACATCAGCTACTACGTCATCACGGCGTTCATCCTCGTCTACGCGACGACCGCGGCCGATCTGAGCAAGCAGACGGCACTCAACGCCGTCCTCATCGCGTCGGCGATCCACTTCGCCGTGATCCCGCTGTGGGGTGCGCTGTCCGACCGGGTCGGGCGCAGGCCGGTGTACCTGGTGGGCGCGGTCGGGGTGGGGCTCTGGATGTTCCCGTTCTTCGCGCTGATCGACAGCCGTAGCTTCTGGAGTCTGCTGCTCGCCGTCACGGTCGGGCTGTTCTTCCACGGGGCGATGTACGCGCCGCAGGCGGCGTTCTTCTCGGAGCTGTTCGCGACCCGGATGAGGTACTCGGGTGCGTCGATCGGCGCCCAGTTCTCGTCCGTCGCGGCAGGTGCCCCCGCGCCGCTCATCGCCACCGCGCTGCTCGCCGACTACGACAGCTCGACGCCGATCGCGCTGTACGTGATCGCCGCTGCGCTCATCACCGTGCTGGCCGTGGTCTGCGCGAAGGAGACCCGCCACCGCAACCTGGCGGACGTCGAGCCCGGCGCCGGGCAGGACGCTCCCGCGGAGCCGTCCGCAGATGCCGTACGCAGTGGTGCGTAGCGACTGATCCGGAGCGGGCCCGGGGCCGGGTGGCCGTGCGCGGCCACCCCGCCCCACCCCCACACACCATCCGGTAGGGGTCCACCGAACAAGGGGGGGAGT
>NZ_JBEOVJ010000168.1:0-3117 GCF_040295435.1 Streptomyces sp. NPDC002809 | reverse complement strand
GCTCTGGTTCCGTTGCCGATCGATGTCACCGCGCTCCGCGCGCGTACCGACACCATCCCCGCACTCCTCCGCGACCTCGTCCCCACCACCAGGCGACCCGCTGCACGTGCGGTGGCCGCGGCCGGGGCCGGAGACGGCCAGGAACTGCTGCGCAGCCTGGCGGGGCTCGCAGACGACGAGCGTTCCCGCAAGCTGCTCGAGATGGTCCGGGGTCGCGTGGCCAAGGTGCTGGGCCACGCATCGGCCCAGGCCATCGAGGCGGACCGGCCCTTCCAGGAGCTCGGATTCGACTCGCTCAGCGCGGTGGAACTCCGTAACGAACTGAACCTGACGACCGCGCTCCGGCTTCCCGCGACGCTGGTCTTCGACTACCCGACCTCGCGGGCCGTGGCGGGGTACATCGACGGGGAGCTCGACGGAAGCGGGGCCGGGGAGGCCGAGCAGCCGAGCAGCAGCCCCGCCTTGCGCGACCTGGACGACGAGCCGATCGTCATCGTGGGCATGGCCTGCCGCTACCCGGGTGGAGTGACCTCGCCCGACGACCTGTGGGATCTGGTCGCCGACGGCCGCGACGCGGTTTCGGGCTTCCCGCGCGACCGGGGCTGGGACATCGAGGGCGTGTACGACCCCGAGCCGGGTGTACCGGGCAAGACCTACGCGAACGAGGGCGGCTTCCTCTACGAGGCCGGCGACTTCGACCCGGCGTTCTTCGGCATCAGCCCGAACGAGGCCCTGATCATGGACCCGCAGCAGCGGCTGCTGCTGGAGGCGTCGTGGGAGGTCCTCGAACGGGCGGGGATCGATCCCCGCTCCCTGAAGGGGACCAGGACGGGAGTCTTCGCCGGCCTGATGTACCACGACTACGGCCAGGGAACGGAGGCCGCCGCGACCACGGGCGGCAGTCTGGTGTCCGGTCGCATCTCCTACACGCTGGGCCTTGAAGGCCCCTCGCTGACGGTCGACACGGCGTGCTCGTCGTCGCTGGTGGCCTTGCATCTGGCGGCTCAGGCGCTGCGGTCGGGCGAGTGCTCGATGGCGCTGGCCGGCGGTGTGGCCGTGATGTCCACCCCGGACATGTTCGTGGAGTTCAGCCGTCAGCGCGGGCTGGCGAAGGACGGCCGGTGCAAGTCGTTCGCGGGTGCCGCGGACGGTGCCGCGTGGTCCGAGGGCGTCGGTGTCCTGCTGGTCGAGCGGCTGTCGGACGCCCGGCGGCTCGGGCACGAGGTCCTGGCCGTGGTGCGGGGCAGTGCCGTCAATCAGGACGGGGCGAGCAATGGCATGACGGCTCCGAATGGTCCGTCGCAGCAGCGGGTGATCCGCGCGGCGCTGGAGAACGCAGGACTGTCGTACTCCGATGTGGATCTGTTGGAGGCGCACGGGACGGGGACCCGGCTGGGTGATCCGATCGAGGCGCAGGCGTTGCTGGCGACGTATGGGCAGGGTCGTCCGGAGGGCGATCCGCTGTGGCTGGGCTCGCTGAAGTCGAACCTGGGCCATGCGCAGGCGGCAGCCGGTGTGGGCGGTGTGATCAAGGCGGTGCAGGCGATCCGCCACGGTGTGCTTCCGAGGACCCTGCATGTGGATGTGCCGACGCCGCAGGTGGATTGGGCCGCGGGTGCGGTGGAGTTGTTGACGGAGTCGCGTGCTTGGCCGGAGCGGGATCGTCCTCGTCGGGTGGGTGTGTCGTCGTTCGGGCTGAGCGGGACGAACGCGCATGTGATCGTGGAGCAGGCTCCGGTGGTGGAGGAGCCGGAGGTCGTTGCTACGGCTGAACTGCCTGTGGTGCCTGTGGTGTTGTCGGCGCGGAGTGAGGCCGGGCTGTCGGCGCAGGCCGGGAAGCTGCTGAAGCAGCTGGATGCTTCTTCGTCTCTGCTGGATGTGGGTTTCTCATCGGTGGTGTCCCGTGCGGTGCTGGAGCATCGTGCGGTGGTGGCGGCCGCGGATCGCGAGGAGCTCGTACAGGGCCTGATCGCACTGGCCGAGGGCGGAGCCGCGGCTCCGGCGGTGCGGGGGGCTGCGCGGCCGGCAGGTGCCACGGCGTTCCTGTTCACGGGTCAGGGTGCGCAGCGGTTGGGTATGGGCCGTGAGTTGTACGGGGCGTTTCCGGTGTTTGCGGAGGCGTTCGATGCGGTGCTGGTTGAGTTGGATGCCCGGTTGGGGCGGTCGTTGCGTGAGGTGGTGTGGGGTGGGGATGCCGGTCTGCTGAACGGGACGATGTTCGCTCAGGCCGGTCTGTTCGCGGTGGAGACGGCGTTGTTCCGGTTGGTGGAGTCGTGGGGGGTGCGTCCGGACTTCCTGGTCGGCCACTCGGTCGGCGAGATCGCGGCAGCACACGCCTCGGGCGTGCTGTCCCTGGCCGATGCAGCTGAGTTGGTAGTGACACGCGGTCGGCTGATGCAGGCGTTGCCTGCTGGTGGGTCGATGGTTGCGGTGGAGGCGACGGAGGCCGAGGTGCTTCCGCTGCTGAATGACGGGGTCGCGTTGGCCGCTGTGAACGGTCCCCGTGCCGTGGTCGTTTCGGGTACGGAGGCGGCGGTTCGCGAGTTGGTCGCGACGTTCGAGGCGCAGAACCGTAGGACGAGTGTGTTGCGGGTGTCGCATGCCTTCCATTCGCCTTTGATGGAGCCGATGTTGGCGGAGTTCGGGGCGGTGGTGGCCGGGCTGTCGTTCGCTGCCCCGTTGATTCCGGTGGTCTCGAACGTGACGGGTGAGGTGTCGCAGGAGGTTGCGACGCCGTCGTACTGGGTGCGGCATGTCCGGGAGGCGGTGCGGTTCGCGGACGCGGTCCACTTCTTGGAGGACCAGGGCGTCACCTCCTACATCGAGCTGGGCCCCGATGGCGTCCTGAGCGGAATGGCGCAGCAGTCCGCACGCTCGGAGTCAGCTCTCTTCGTTCCGTTGGTGCGTAAGGGGCGGCCGGAGGTGTCGTCGGCTGTTGCGGCGTTGGGTCAGTTGCATGTGGCGGGTGTCTTGGTGGACTGGGCCCGGTTCTTCGAGGGTTCGGGTGCTCGGCGGGTTGATTTGCCGACGTATGCGTTTCAGCGTGAGCGGTTTTGGTTGGAGTGTGTGGGTGGTGGGGATGCGGGTGGTTTGGGGCAGGTGGTGGTTGATCATCCG
>NZ_JBEOVJ010000167.1:0-3176 GCF_040295435.1 Streptomyces sp. NPDC002809 | reverse complement strand
CGGAACAACGCAGTCTCCACCGCGAACAACCCCGCCTGAGCGAACATCGTCCCGTTCAACAGACCAGCATCCTCACCCCACACCACCTCACGCAGGGAGCGGCCCAGCCGGGCGTCCAACTCAACCAGCACCGCATCGAACGCCTCCGCGAACACCGGAAACGCCCCATGCAGCTCGCGGCCCATACCAAGCCGCTGCGCACCCTGACCCGTGAACAGGAACGCAACCTTGCCCGCCGACCGCGCAGCCCCCCGCACCACCGACGAGGACGGCTCCCCCGTGACCAGTGCGGTCAGGCCCCGGACCAGTTCCTCACGGTCCGACACCGCCACCACCGCACGATGCTCCAGCACCGCACGCGACACCACCGACGAGAATCCCGCATCCAACAGCGAAGGAGAGGAGTCCCCCTCCATCAGAGCAAGCAGCTTCCCGGCCTGCGCCGACAGCCCGACCTCACTCCGCGCCGACAACACCACAGGCACCACAGGCAGTTCGGCCGCCGCAACCGCCTCCGGCTCCTCCACCACCGGAGCCTGCTCCACGATCACATGCGCGTTCGTCCCACTCAGTCCGAACGACGACACACCCGCACGCCTCGGTCGATCCCGCACCGGCCAGGCACGCGACTCCGTCAACAACTTCACCGCACCCGCGGCCCAATCCACCTGCGGCGTCGGCACATCCACATGCAACGTCCTCGGCAGCACACCATGCCGGATCGCCTGCACCGCCTTGATCACACCGCCCACACCGGCAGCCGCCTGCGCATGCCCCAGGTTCGACTTCAACGACCCCAGCCACAACGGATCGCCCTCCGGACGCCCCTGCCCGTACGTTGCCAGCAACGCCTGCGCCTCGATCGGATCACCCAACCGGGTCCCCGTCCCGTGCGCCTCCACCAGATCCACCTGATCCGACGAAATCTGCGCATCAGCCAACGCCGCACGGATCACCCGCTGCTGCGACGGACCATTCGGAGCCGTCAGCCCATTACTCGCACCGTCCTGATTGACCGCACTGCCCCGCAGTACCGCCAGGACCTCGTGCCCGAGCCGCCGGGCGTCCGACAGCCGCTCGACCAGCAGGACACCGACGCCCTCGGACCACGCGGCACCGTCCGCGGCACCCGCGAACGACTTGCACCGGCCGTCCTTCGCCAGCCCGCGCTGACGGCTGAACTCCACGAAGACCTCGGGCTCCGACATGACGGCCACGCCGCCCGCCAGCGCGAGGGAGCACTCTCCGGAGCGCAGCGCCTGGATCGCGAGGTGCAGGGCCACCAGGGACGAGGAGCACGCGGTGTCCACCGTCATCGACGGGCCTTCCAGGCCGAGTACGTAGGAGATCCGGCCGGAGGCGATGCCGCCCGTGCTCGCGTTGTGGGCGTAGTCGTGGTACATCATTCCGGCGAATACGCCGGTCCGGCTCTCCTTGAGGGAGAGCGGGTCGATGCCGGCCCGTTCGAACGCCTCCCAGGAGGTCTCCAGGAGGAGCCGCTGCTGCGGGTCCATGATCAGGGCCTCGTTCGGGCTGATGCCGAAGAACGCCGGGTCGAATCCGGGTGCGTCGTCGAGGAACCCACCGCGGGCGACATAGCTGGTGTCCGGCCGTATGCCTTCAGGGTCGTAGATCTTCCGCAGGTCCCAGCCCCGGTCGGTCGGGAAGTCGGAGATGAGGTCGGCGCCCTCGGTCACGGCCTGCCAGAGGGCTTCGGGTGAACCGACGTTGCCCGGGTAGCGGCACGCCATGCCCACGATCGCGATCGGGTCGTCGGCGTGAGCGGCGGGGTTCGTGCGCACTGCGGGGAGGGCGGCCGTCGCGGGTGCGTCGGCGCCGGACACCTCGGTGAGCAGGTGGCGGGCCAGGGCCACAGGGGTGGGGTAGTCGAAGACGACCGTGGCGGGGAGACGGAGCGCGGTGGCGTCGGCCAGTGCGTTGCGGAACTCCACCGCGCGCAGGGAGTCGAAGCCGAGGTCCTTGAACGCCTTCTCCGGTTCGATGGCCTGGAGTGAGCTGTAGCCGAGGACGGAGGCGACCTGTTCGAGGACGACCTCCAGCATGACGCCTTCGCGCTCGGGCTCGGCGAGGCGTGCGAGCCGCTGCTGAAGGCCGTTCGCCTCGACATGGCCCGTGGCCTTGCGCCGGGTGACGACCGGGACGAGGGTGCGGAAGAGTTCGCGGCTGCTTTCGCCCTGGGCGCGTACGGCGGCGAGGTCGAGCTGCACCGGAACCACCACCGGCAGGTCCATGCGCAGGGCTGCGTCGAAGAGGGCCACGCCCCGTTCCGAGGAGATCGGGAAGACGCCGCCCACGGACGAGATACGGGAGCGTTCGGCGCCGGACAGCTTGCCGGTCATTCCGCTGGCCTCGTCCCAGAAGCCCCAGGCGAGGGACTGGGCGGGGAGCCCTTCGGCCCTGCGGTACGTGGCCAGCGCGTCCAGGAACGCGTTCGCCGCGGCGTAGTTGCCCTGGCCCGCGTTGCCGAAGGTGCCGGCCACGGAGGAGAAGAGGACGAAGGCGGCGAGGTTCATGCCCTGCGTCAGCTCGTGCAGGTTCAGCGCCGCATCCACCTTCGGACGCAACACCGCCCCCACCCGCTCAGGCGTCAGCGAACCGATCACCCCGTCATCCAGCACACCCGCCAGATGCACCACACCCACCAACGGCCGATCCACCGGAATCGCCCCCAGCACACCCGCCAGGGCCTCCCGGTCAGCCGCATCACACGCCTCGACCACCACCTCGGCTCCCAAACCGGTCAACTCCGCAACCAGCTCCCCCACACCCTCCGCCCCGGCACCACGCCGACTCGTCAACACCAACCGCCGCACTCCACGCTGCACAACCAAATGACGCGCGAACAATCGGCCCAACGTCCCCGTACCACCCGTCAACAACACCGTCCCCACGGAGCCGAACTCCACGCCGCCTTCCTCATCGGCCGGCTGTGCCGTGCGCACCAAGCGGCCCAGGTGCGCACGTCCCTCGCGCACCACCACCTGCGACTCGCCCAGGGCTGCCACCTGTGCCACCTCGGCGAGTTCGTCCAGCTCGCCGTCCAGCAGCACCACCCGCCCGGGATTCTCCGACTGCGCCGACCGCACCAACCCCCACACAGCCGCACCGGCCACATCCGACAGACCCTCACCCGCCAACGCAACCGCACCCACCGT
>NZ_JBEOVJ010000166.1:0-3193 GCF_040295435.1 Streptomyces sp. NPDC002809 | reverse complement strand
CAGACCGCGATGAGTGTGTCGGGGGTGATGCCGGTTGCGCGGAGGTGGTGGGCGAGCTGGTTGGCGCGGTTGTTGATCTGTGTGTAGGTCCACTGTTCGTTGCCGTGGGTGACGGCGATGGCGTCGGGGTCGGTGGTGACGCGGTCCTCGATGAGGGAGTGGATGGTCGCGGTATCGGGGTAGGGGCCGGTCACCCCGTTCCAGTCGACCAGGATCTCCTGCCGCTCCCGCACCGTCAGCATGTTCAGCTCAGCGATGCGCGCCGCGGGAGCCGCCACGACGGACTCCAGCAGGGTGCGCAGGTGGCCGGCCATCCGCTCGATCGTCGCCGCGTCGAACCTGCTCCGGTCATAGACGAATCGGAACTCCAGGGCGCTGCCCGCCGACGCGACCAGGGTGAGCGGATAACCGGTGCGCTCCACGCAGTTGACCAGGCGGCGGGTCAGTCCCTCGGGGAAGTCCGACGGCTTCTGAACCACCGGATAGTTCTCGAAGACCAGGATGGACCGGAACAGCGGCTCCCCGCGGGCGATGCTGCTGTGCTTCTGAACATCGACCAGGTGGCAGTACTCCCACTGCCGCATCTCCAACTGCTCGTCCTGGAGGTCCCGCAGCCAGCTCGCGACTCCCATCTCACCCGTGAGCCGGCCGCGTACCGGCAGTGTGTTGATGAACAGCCCCATCATCGAGTCCACACTCGGCAGGTCGATCGAACGGCCCGAGATGGTCGAACCGAACAGCACCTCGTCGCGGCGGCTGTAGCGGGAGAGCAGGATCGACCACAGCCCCTGCACCAGGGTGTTCATCGTGATCCGCTGGGACCGGGCGTAGTCACGGGCCTGCGCGAACAGATCGGAGGAGGCGATCACTTCGAACTCCCCGACGCCCGTCTCCCCGGTGTCCCGGTCCACGTGCAGGTCGGTCGGCTCGGTGACCCCCGCCAGGTACTTCGTCCAGAAATCGGCCGAGGCATCGCCCTGCTGGGCGTTGAGCCACTCGATGTAGCGGCGGTACGGAACGGGTTTTGGCAGGGCGGCGGTTGTGCCGTCGAGCAGGGCGCGGTAGAGGGCGAACAGCTCCTTCTGGAGGATCTGAACGCTCCACCCGTCCAACAGGATGTGGTGGAACGACCAGACGACAAAGCGCCGTTCCTCTGCCGTTCGCAGCACGGTCACTCGCACCAGCGGCGCCCGCGACAGGTCGAACCCGCGCTCCCAGTCCTCCGCCAGGAAGGCGTCCAGTCGCTGTTCATGGTCGGGCAGGCCGCGCAGGTCCCGAATCGCGAAGGGCACGGGGGCCTGGCGCTGCACCACCTGCACCGGTTCCGACACGCCCTCCCAGACGAAGGCGCTCCGCAGGATCGAGTGCCGATCGACGAGCTGCTGCCACGCCTGTCCGAACAGTGCGTCGTCGAAGGGGCCTTCGACCTCTTCCGTCATCTGCACCATGTACGGGCGCGTGTCGGACGTGTCCTCCAGCGAGTGGTACAGCATCCCGAACTGCAGGGGCGAGAGCCCGTAGACGTCTTCCACGTTGTGCGTGCTCATATCGAGAACCTCTTCAGGATCGCGGCCATGTCGGTGTCACCGATGTCGGTGAGGGGAACGCCGGGGGTGGTCCGGCGGGAGTCGGCGGCGCCTTCGGCGCTGCCGGCGATCAGTACGCGCAGGTGGCCGATCACTCCCGCGGCCAGCCGCTCGACGGTCTGCCGGTCGTGCAGCGACGTCGAGTAGCCGACGTACACACCGAACGTGTCGCCCTCGACGGCCGCGGTCACGTCGAGGACGTTCCAGCGCATGCCGTCGGGACTGATCGAGTGGCCCTTGGGCTCGTTCGCGGGGGCGTACCGCCCGATGCCGGGGAGGTCCCGGCTGAACTGGCCCAGGTAGTTGAAGTTGACCTCCGGGACCGGCTGCCGGCCCAGGACGGACGCTACGTCGGGCGCCCCCAGATGACGCAGGATGCCGTAGCCGACGCCCTTGTTCGGGATCCGCTCCAGCTGTTCCTTGACGGAGTCGAGCGACGCAACCGGACCGGCGCCGGGCGCCAGCCGTAGCGCGACGGGGAACACGGACGTGAACCAGCCGACGGTACGCGACAGGTCGACGTCGGGAAACAGATCCTCGCGGCCGTGCCCCTCCAGACCGATCAAGGTCTCGTCGTCGCCGGTCCAGTCCCGCAGCGCCTGCGCGAGGGCGGTGAGCAGCACGTCGTTGATCTGCGTGCTGAAGACGCGAGGTACGTCCCTCAGCAGGGCGCGTGTCTCGTCGGGTGTGAGGGTCACCGCGACGGTGGACGCGGAGCCGAGGTCGTTGTGCCCGTCCCGGTCACGCGGAACCTGCTCGCCGGGCTTCGCCTCCGCCCAGTAGGCGAACTCGGCGCGTGCCGGCTCCGACTCCGCGAACGCGCGCAGCCGTTCCGCCCAGGCCCGGAAGGAGGTCGTCTTCGCGGGCAGCCGCGGTGCCTTGCCGGCGGCGCGCTGCTCGTAGCAAGTGCCCAGGTCCTCCAGGAGGATCCGCCAGGAGACGCCGTCGACCGCCAGGTGGTGCACGGCGATCAGCAGCCGCTGGCCCCGTGTCGCCCCCAGCTCCAGCAGGGCGCACCGGATCAGGGGTCCCTTCGCCAGGTCGAGGCCTCGCTGGGTCTCCTCCGCGACACCGAGAGACACCGAGTTCAGCGCGTCATCGGCGACATCGGACAGGTCGTGGACGTCGAGGATGCCGGTGTCCACCGACTCGTCCAGGTACTGGCGCCAGCCGTTCTCCCCGCTCTCGCACCGAAGGCGCAGAGCGTCGTGGTGTTCGATCAGGTCGGTCAGTGCCAGACGCAGGACGTCGGGGTCCAAGGCGTCGGTGGCCAGCAGCTCGGCCTGGTTGAAGTGATCGAACGCAGGTAGTTCCTTCTCGAAGAACCAGTGCTGGATCGGCGTCAGAGGTACGTCGCCCACCACGCGCCCCTGCTCCGCATCGACCAGCGTGGTCGCGCCGGCGTGGACCGCGATCTCGGCGATCGTCTGATGCTTGAAGATCATGCGCGGGGTGAGGTGCAGGCCGAACTTCTTCGCCCTGGCGATCATCTGGATGCTGATGATCGAGTCGCCGCCGAGTTCGAAGAAGTTGTCGTGGATGCCGATGGTGTCGATGCCGAGGATGTCGGTCCATATGGAGGTGAGTGTGCGTTCGGTGTTGGTGCG
>NZ_JBEOVJ010000165.1:0-3364 GCF_040295435.1 Streptomyces sp. NPDC002809 | reverse complement strand
CCGGTCCGGGAGGCGCCTCGGCCACACCTGCTGTCCTGTCGCTCAGGGCCGGTTTACGGCTCGAACTTGTACCCGAGGCCCCGCACCGTCACGAGGAACCTCGGCGCGCCCGGGTCCGGCTCGATCTTGGCGCGCAGCCGCTTCACGTGGACGTCGAGTGTCTTGGTGTCGCCCACATAGTCCGCGCCCCAGACCCGGTCGATCAGCTGCATCCGGGTCAGCACCCGGCCGGCGTTGCGCAGCAGCATCTCCAGCAGGTCGAACTCCTTCAGCGGCAGGTCGACCTTGCCGCCGGAGACCGTGACGACGTGACGGTCCACGTCCATCCGCACCGGGCCCGCCTCCAGGGCGGCCGGAGTGACCTCCTCCGGCTCCCCGCGGCGCCGCAGCACCGCACGGATGCGGGCGACGAGCTCGCGCGAGGAGAAGGGCTTGGTCACATAGTCGTCGGCTCCTATTTCCAGGCCGACGACCTTGTCGATCTCACTGTCCTTGGCCGTGACCATGATCACGGGAACGTTGGACTTGCTGCGCAGCTGGCGGCAGACCTCCGTGCCGGGCAGGCCGGGCAGCATCAGGTCGAGGAGCACGAGGTCGGCGCCGTTGCGCTCGAACTCGTCCAGGCCGTCGGGCCCGGTGGCCGCGATGGCGACCTCGAAGCCTTCCTTGCGGAGCATGTAGGACAGGACGTCGCTGAAGGATTCCTCATCCTCGACGACAAGCACTCGGGTCACGGAAGAGCCTCCGGGGCAGGAAATGAATCAAAAGTGTCGGGTGCGGCGCCCGGGTAGGGCGCCTCGTCGCCGTTGACGATGAGCGGTCCGCCTGAGCTGCGGTCCCGTTCCCGTACGGAGCCCGCTTCGGGCAGCCGCAGGGTGAAGGTGGAGCCCTGTCCCTCCGAGCTCCAGACGGTGACCTCCCCGCCGTGCGAGGCGGCCACGTGCTTGACGATGGCGAGGCCGAGGCCGGTGCCACCGGTGGCACGCGAACGGGCCGGGTCGACGCGGTAGAAGCGTTCGAAGACCCGCTCGCGGTCCTTCTCCGAGATGCCGAAGCCCTGGTCGGTCACGGCGATCTCGATCTCGTCCCCGCCGGGTACGACCACCCGGCGGACGGCTATGCCGACGCGGGTGCGGGCGGGGCTGTAGTTGACGGCGTTCTCGACGAGGTTGCCGAGCGCGGCGGCGAGCTGGCCGCGGTTGCCCCATATGCGGAGCTCGGCGGTACCGCCCGCGGCCATGGTGATCTGTTTGGAGCCGGCCTGCTGCCGGCAGCGGTCGATGGCCTCGGCGACCAGTTCGTCGACCCGGACCGGCTCGGCGTCCTCCAGCGGGTCGTCGTTCTGTACCCGGGACAGGTCGATGAGCTCCTGTACGAGGTTGGTGAGCCGGGTCGCCTCGATCTGCATCCGCCCGGCGAACCGCTCCACCGCCTCCGGATCGTCGGAGGCGTCCATGACGGCCTCCGAGAGCAGGGACAGCGCACCGGTCGGGGTCTTGAGCTCATGGCTGACATTGGCGACGAAGTCGCGCCGGACCGCTTCGATGCGGCGGGCCTCGGTGAGGTCCTCGACCAGCAGCAGCACCAGCCTGGAGCCCAGCGGGGCGACCCGGGCGGAGACCGCGAGGGCCTCGCCCCGGCCCGTGCCGCGCCGGGGCAGGTCCAGTTCGACCTGTCGTATCTCCCCGTCACGGCGGGTGTCCCTGGCCATGTTCAGCATCGGCTCTACGGCCAGGCGCCCTCCCCTGACCAGCCCCAGCGCGTACGCGGCGGAGCTGGCCTTGACTACGCTGTCGCTCTCGTCGAGCACGACCGCGGAGGAGCTGAGCACGGACAGGACCGTGTCGACCCCGGGGGGCAGGGGGGCACCGCTGTCGGGCCGCAGAGACGTACGCGTGGGCTTCTTCTGGTCGCGCTCGCTCCAGCGGAACGCCAGCATGGCGATCACACCGGTACACACCCCGGCGATCGCTGCAGCTGCGGCGACCGCCGCGTTCACGTCCATGCCTCCAGGTTATGCGGCCCGGCGGACACTCTCCCAGCCGTCCGAGTGCCTGTCCGAACACTCGTCGCCCAGAGTTCACCGAGGGGCAAGCGCTGGTTCACTTGGCCGGTCGGAACCCGACGCGTACGGCCGTCACGGTGGCAGCGTGGGGTTCAGAGCTGGCCCCGGCCTCGGTTCAGGACTGGAGAGGGACAACCCATGCGTGACGCGTACCACGAGGAACTCGACTCGATCGGCGAGGGGCTGGTCGAGATGGCCAGGCTCGTCGGATCGGCGATCGGCCGGGCGACGACGTCCATGCTCGACGCCGATCTCAAGCTCGCGGAGACGGTGATCGCCGCGGACCAGAAGGTCGACGACCTCCAGCACGACCTGGAGGCCAGGGCCATCGCGCTCCTGGCCCGCCAGCAGCCGGTGGCGACCGATCTGCGGATCGTGGTCACCTCGCTGCGGATGAGCGCCGACCTGGAGCGCTCGGGCGACCTCGCCCAGCACGTCGCCAAGCTGACCCGGCTGCGCTTCCCGCAGTCGGCGGTCCCGCACGACCTGCACGCCACCATCCTGGAGATGGGACAGCTCGCGCAGCGCCTGATGGCCAAGGCCGCCGAGGTGATCATCACCAAGGACGTCGACCTGGCGCTCCAGCTGGAGCAGGACGACGACGAGATGGACCTGCTGCACCGCACGCTGTTCCAGCACCTGATGGACGACCGCTGGAAGCACGGCATCGAGACGGCCGTCGACGTGACGCTGCTCGGCCGCTACTACGAGCGGTTCGCGGATCACGCCGTCTCGGTGGCCAAGCGCGTCGTCTACCTGGTGACGGGCGAGCACGCGGACGAGCTCCAGCAGCCGACATCGGTGGAGGGCGCGTAGGACCGACCGGCACGTGGGGAGCGGTTGAAGGAGCGCACCCGGCCCCGCCACGCCGCCCCCAGGTGCCGGCCGGTCCAGGGCGCATGGATGCGCACACGTGTTCCTGCGCGTGTGCGCCGTTGATGCGCCCGGCCGGCTGGGCATGCAATGGGGTGGGGCGGCACGACTTGTCCGTACGCCCCGGCTGCGGGCCCCGTGCGGGTGTGCGGCCCTGTCGTACACCTTGAGGAGGAACCATGGCCGATTCCCCCACGACCGAACCCCAGCAGGAGACACCCGCCGATGTGGCGCACCGAGGCGTCCTCGGCGCCTGCGGATGCGGATCGGGCTGCGGGTGCGGCTGCCAGTCCGGCGCGCCGTGCCAGTGCGGCGGCTGCTCCGGCTGACGGGCAACGAGGGGCGCCCCGCGCGGAACAGTCCGCGCGCGGGGCGGCCCCGCCGGGTGGCGGGGTATTGAGAGGGGGGGGGTCGAGAACAGACGGG
>NZ_JBEOVJ010000164.1:0-3594 GCF_040295435.1 Streptomyces sp. NPDC002809 | reverse complement strand
ACGACGAACACATACCCGGACCACATCACGTACCGGCGGAACGTTCGTCGTTTGAGGAGACGCCCCGGAGGGGCCCCGGACCCCACCCACAGCACGCGGCGAACCCCGCGGGGGCACCCGCACAAACCCAGCCCGTCCGGCGATTGAGGACGGAACCGCGCACCACGGACCGGGGCAAGGCACAGGAACCCCGCGACCACCCCCGTACGCTCGACACATGACGACTGACGTACCCCTCCCCGCCCCCGGACGCGAGATCCAGACGCTCGACACCCTCTCCCCCGACCAGGCGGGAGCCGTCTCCGCGCTCCTCGCCGAGGCGGCGCAGTCCGACGGCAGGCAGGCCGTGTCCGAACAGGGGCGGCTGCAGTTGCGGGGCGGGCACCGAGAAGGCGTGCGGCACTTCCTGCTGACCGCAGGAGGCGTACTGGTCGGATACGCGCAGCTGGAGGACACCGACCCCGTCGAGGCGCCGGCCGCCGAGCTGGTCGTGCACCCCTCGCACCGCGGACACGGGCACGGGCGGGCGCTCGGGGCGGCGCTGCTCGCCGCCACCGGCAAGCGGCTGCGGGTCTGGGCGCACGGCGGGAAGTCCGCGGCACGCCATCTCGCGCAGGTGCTCGGCCTCTCGCTCTTCCGCGAACTGCGTCAGCTGCGGCGCCCGTTGAGCCCGCTGAACATCGCGGAGCCGGTACTGCCGCCCGGCGTCACCGTCCGCACGTTCGTCCCCGGCCAGGACGACGCCGCCTGGCTCGCCGTGAACAGCGCCGCCTTCGCTCACCACCCCGAGCAGGGTTCGCTGACCCAGCGCGACCTCGACGACCGCAAGGCCGAGGCGTGGTTCGACCCGAAGGGGTTCTTCCTCGCCGAGCGTGCGACCGATGGCGGCGGCACCGAGATCATCGGCTTCCACTGGACGAAGGTGCACGCCGAGGAGCAGCTCGGCGAGGTGTACGTGGTCGGCATCCGGCCCGACGCGCAGGGCGGCGGCCTCGGCAAGGCCCTCACCGCGATCGGGCTGCGCCACCTGGCCGCCGAGGGGCTGCCCACGGCGATGCTCTACGTCGACGCGGACAACACCGCGGCCCTGTCCGTGTACGAGCGGATGGGCTTCACCACCCACGAGGTCGACCTGATGTACCGCACGGAGTCCTGAGCGCTCACAACTCACCCGGGGGCGGCGTCTCTTGACGCCGCCCCTCCCTTACGGCACCCTTTCACTACTCAATTAGTGAAAGGGGTGAACATGGCAGAGTCCGCAGCGGTCGAGTTCCGCATCGACCGGCGCAGCGGCGTCGCCACGTACCTCCAGATCGTCCAGCAGACCAAGCACGCCCTGCGGCTCGGACTGCTGGAGCCGGGTGACCGCCTGCCCACCGCCCGCGAGGTCGTGGAGGCCACCGCCATCAACCCGAACACCGTCCTGAAGGCCTACCGCGAGCTGGAGCGTGAGGGCCTCGTCGAGGCCCGGCGTGGACTCGGCACCTTCGTCACCCGGACGCTCGGCGGCGCGGCCGCCGCCGACGACGCCCCGCTCCGCGCCGAACTGGCCGACTGGGCGAGCCGGGCCCGCGCAGCCGGTCTGGAGAGGGACGACGTGAGCGCACTCTTCACCGCCGTACTGAACAAGACTTTCAAGGGGGATCAAGCCGGATGACAGGCGCTGCGATCGAGGCCGACCGCCTCGGCATGAAGTACCGGAGCAGAGGCGGGGGCTGGGCGCTGCGCGACTGCTCGTTCCGGTTGCCCCAAGGGCGTGTGTGCGCCCTCGTCGGCCCCAACGGGGCCGGGAAGTCCACCCTTCTGGGCCTGGCAGCGGGGTTCCTGCGGCCGGCCGAGGGAACGGTACGGGTGCTCGGATCGACGCCCGCCGAGGCCCGCGCCCGGATGGCGTTCGTGGCCCAGGACAAGCCGCTGTACCCGCAGTTGACGGTCACCGAGACCCTCTGGGCCGGCGCCGAACTGAACCCCGCCGTCTGGGACCAGGACACCGCCGAACGCATCACCGAGCCACTCCCCGGCGACGCGCGGGTCCGCACCCTGTCGGGCGGCCAGCGCACCCGGCTCGCCCTGGCCCTCGCGCTGGGCAAGCGGCCCGAACTACTGCTGCTGGACGAGCCGATGGCCGATCTCGACCCCCTCGGGCGGCACCAACTGATGGGCGCCCTGATGGCGGAAGCGGCCGAGCACGGCACCACCATCGTGATGTCCTCACACATCCTCGCCGAGCTGGAGGGCGCCTGCGACTACCTCCTGCTCGTCGACGGCGGGCGCATCCGGCTCGGCGGCGAGACGGACGACCTCCTCGCCGTGCACACCCTGCTCACCGGCCCGGTACGCGACCTCGCCCCGCACACCGTGGTCGAGTCCCGCACCACGGGAAGGCAGCTGACCGCACTCGTCCGGAGGGAGGGTCCGGTGGACGCGTCCGTCGGCTGGGAGACGGCGGAGCCGTCACTGGAGGAACTGTTGCTGGCGCATCTGCGCTCACCCGACGCGCCCCCGCTGCTCACGCCGAGCGCGGACGCCCGGACCCGTGAGGCGGTGAGCGCGGCATGAGCACCCTCGCCCTGCGCGGCCCCGCCCGCGTCGTCGTACTCCAGCACCGCCGCGTCCTGTGGATCGCGGGGGCGCTCGCGCTCGCCGGGGTCGTCCTGCTGACCGCATCCGTGTGGTGGAACTCCGGCACGGCGGACACGTACGCGGACAGCGGGTGCTCGTACACGGACACCTCGCCGCGCTGCGTCACAGCGTTCCAGGACATGCTCAGCCACCAGGCGTGGCTCAGGGACGTGCTGCGCTACGCGGGCGCCGCCATGACGGTCCTGCCCGCGGCCATCGGCCTGTTCGTCGCCGGTCCGATGATCGGCCGGGAGCTGGAGAGCGGCACCTACCGGCTGGCCTGGTCCCAGTCCGTCTCCCCCGCCCGCTGGCTCCTCACCAAGCTCACCGTTCCGGCGGCGATCACGGTGGTGGTGGTGCCGGTGCTCTCGGCCGTGTACGCCTGGTGCCGGACCTCCCCCGACACCGACCGCGTGGCCTGGTACGACACGAGCACATACGCCGCGATGGGCACGCTGCCCACGGCCTCGGCCCTGCTCGCCATCGCCATCGGCGCGCTCGCCGCACTGCTGGTACGCCGCACGCTCCTCGCCATGAGCATCACGGCCCTCGCCTACGGGGCGGTGGCGCTCGCGCTCGCAGCCGTGCGCAGCAGCCTGTGGGCGGTCACCACCGTGGCCACGCCGCTGAACGCCAACCCGGCCGGTCTTCCGGGCAGCACCCTGTTTGTCGGCAGCGGGCTGATGGCGGGAGAACAGCGGCTGCGCGGCGAAACCTGCTACGGAGATCCCGTACCCGAGTCGGTGGACCGCTGCCTGGCGGACCACCATGTCACGGGCACGTACACCGACTACCACCCCGCCTCCCACTTCTGGCCCCTCCAGCTCGTGGGCACGGGCATCGTCCTCGTCCTCGCCGCCATCGCCGTAGCCCTCGCCTTCCGCGTCCTGCGCCGCCGCCACGCCTGACCGGTACAGGCACCACGTGGTCGTGTCCGGGGGGCCGTCGGACGGTGATCCCCGGGGTATGGGC
>NZ_JBEOVJ010000163.1:0-4026 GCF_040295435.1 Streptomyces sp. NPDC002809 | reverse complement strand
GGACCGCCCGCAGACGCTCCCGGGGTCTCTTCGGCGCAGGATGCCATCCGCCCTGATCAGTAGGCGGTTCTCCGCCGCGGCGGTTTTCCGCCAGCGATGGCGCATGACGTACCGGTGCGTTTACCGGTAGATCAGCTACATGACATCTACCCCCTCCACCGCCACCGACCGGGCGAGACCCGCTCGCGCGCGGCGCAGAGCCCTCCTCATAGCGACCTCCGTCGCCCTGGTGAGCGGCGCGCTGCTGCCCGTCACCGGTGCCGCGTCCGCGGCGACCGCACCCGCACCGGCCACCGACCGGAACGCCCCGGTCCACGCGTACGACATCACCCTGGTCACCGGTGACGTCGTCCACTACGCCGACGGTGCGGGCAAGCAGGACACCGTCACGGTGGACCGGCCCGACGGCGCGGTCGGCGGGGTGCACGTCCAGCAGGCAGGGGACGACATCTACGTCCTGCCCGACGAGGCCGGCAGCCTGATCGCCGCCGGCAAGCTGGACCGCCGCCTCTTCAACGTCACCGCCCTCGCGAAGATGGGCTACGACGACAAGAGGACCGGCGGCATCCCCCTGATCGCCACCTACCCGGCGAGCAAGGCCCGTTCGCTGCCCGCCGCTCCCCGCGGCAGCAAGTCCCTCCGGGCGCTGGAGTCCATCCACGGTGCGGCGCTGACTGCCGGCAAGGGCACCGCGCGCGCCTTCTGGGACGACATCGCGAAGACGTCCACGGCCCGTTCGCTGGACAACGGCATCGCGAAGCTGTGGCTCGACGGCCGTGTCGAGGCCGCGCTGAAGGACTCGGTCCCGCAGGTCAACGCCCCGCAGGCCTGGGCCGAGGGCTACGACGGCAAGGGCACCAAGGTCGCCGTCCTGGACACCGGTATCGACGAGGACCACCCGGACGTCAAGGACCGCATCCTGGAGACCAGGAGCTTCATCCCGGGCGAGGAGGTCGACGACAGGAACGGCCACGGCACGCACGTCGCGTCCACCATCGCCGGTTCCGGCGCCGCCTCCGACGGTGCCAACAAGGGCGTCGCCCCGGAGGCCGGGCTGCTCGTCGGCAAGGTGCTGAGCAACGAGGGATCCGGCGCGGACTCGGGCATCATCGAGGCGATGGAGTGGGCGAAGGCGGAGGGCGCCGACGTCGTCTCCATGAGCCTCGGCTCCAGCATCCCGGACGACGGCTCGGACCCCATGTCCCAGGCCGTCAACTCCCTCTCGGCCGACGGTGGTCCGCTCTTCGTGATCGCCGCGGGCAACGCCTACGGCGCCGGCACCATCGGATCGCCGGGCTCCGCCGACAAGGCGCTCACCATCGCCGCCGTCGACAAGCAGGACAACCGCGCCGACTTCTCCTCCATGGGCCCGCTGACCCGCTCGTACGGCCTCAAGCCGGACCTCTCCGCGCCGGGCGTCGACATCAACGCGGCCGCCTCGCAGTCGGTCCCCGGCATCGAGGGCATGTACCAGTCGATGTCCGGTACGTCGATGGCGACCCCGCACGTCGCGGGCGCCGCGGCCATCCTCAAGCAGCGTCACCCCGAGTGGTCCGGTCAGCGCATCAAGGACGCGCTGATGACCTCGTCGAAGGTGCTGCCGGACTACACCCCGTACGAGCAGGGGACCGGCCGCCTGGACGTGAAGGCCGCCATCGACACCACCATCCAGGCCACCGGCTCCGTCGAGGTCGCGTCCTACGACTGGCCGCACAGCCCGTCCGACGCGGTCGCCGAGCGCACGATCACGTACCGCAACACGGGTACCGAGGACGTCACCCTCGACCTGGCGACGGACAGTGACGCGGACGCGTACACGCTGTCGGTGAAGCAGCTGACCGTCCCGGCCGGTTCGACAGCCGAGGCCGTCCTCTCGCTCGACCCGTCGAAGGCCGCCGTCAACACCACGTTCTCCGGGCAGGTGATCGCGAAGGACGCCTCGGGCGCCACGGTCGCGCACACCGGGTTCGCGCTGAACAAGGAGCAGGAGCTCTACGACCTGACGCTGGAACTGCGCGACCGCTCGGGCAAGCCGCTGGACGGCGTCGTCGTTCTCGCCGCCCTCGGCGACCCGACCCTGACCCCCGTCCAGGTGCCGGGGACGACCACGCTGCGACTGCCCCCGGGCAACTACACCGCCTGGTCCGCCGCCGACGTCAAGGGTGACACCGCCGACTCGCAGGCCCTCGCCTTCCTGGCGGCCCCCGAGATCATCCTCGACAAGCCCACGACCGTCACGCTCGACGCCTCCAAGGCCCGCAAGGTCGCCGTGAAGACGCCGAAGGAGACGGAGACCCGTCAGCTGCGCTACGACATGGCGCGCACCGCTCCGGACGGCACCGTCCAGCGCGACGCCTACCAGATCCCGCTGACGTACGACCAGTTGTGGGCGAGCCCCACGAAGAAGGTCACGCAGGGCAGCTTCTCCTTCCTCACGCGCTGGCGGCAGGGCGAGAAGCAGATCGACCTGACGGCCGACGGCCGCGACGTCCCCGTCACCGTGCAGGGCGGTTCGCCCGTCGCCGAGGACAGCAGCCGCAAGCTCGGCAGCGTCTTCGCGGGCAACGGCGCCCCGGCCGACTACGCCGGTCTCGACGTCAAGGGCAAGGCGGTCGTGATCCGCAGCAGCGACTCGGTGGCTCCGGCCGACCGGGCCGCTGCCGCGATCGCCGCGGGCGCGAAGGCGCTGTTCGTCGTCAACGGCGGCGACGGCGTGCTGTTGGAGTCCTACGCCGACTACGGCACCACGCTCCCCATTCCCGTCGCCTCCGTGCAGCGTCTGGCCGGCGAGGGTCTCGTGAAGGCCGCCCAGCGCGGCAGGAAGCTGACGGTCGACGAGCGGAAGTTCGCGAGCTACGTGTACGACCTGGTCGACCGTCACGACGGCACGATCCCGGACCGCTCGCTCGCCTTCGCCCCGTCCACCCGTCAGCTCGCGAAGGTCGAGAACACCTACTACGGCCACCGGGACGCCCTCGGCGCCGGTTACCGCTACGACATCCCGGACTACGGCTTCGGGATCGGGTTCCCCGAGTACGAGAAGTACCCCGCCACCCGCACCGAATGGGTCATCCCGCTGCCGGGTGCCTCGTTCTGGTACGAGGACCACTCGGTGCTCAACGAGACCGCCTCGGACACCTCGCTGGAGGAGCGCAGCGCCGACCTGGACTACACGGCGGGCCGTACCTATCCCGCCGACTGGTTCGCGCCGATCGCGCGGCCGCGTCTGGGCACCGGCTACTGGGGTCCGTTCCGCAGCTCGTACAACGACATCCAGTACAACATCACGCCGTGGACGGACGGGGGCGCCGGTCACTCCGGCTCCATGCCGGACAAGGAGTACGACACCGGCACCGTCGCCGTCTACCAGGGCGACACGCTGCTGGACGAGACGGCCGGCCGCGCCGGGTACGTCTGGGACCTCTCGCCCGAGAAGCTCCCGTACCGGCTGGTCCTCGACGCCTCGCGCGACGCGGAGACCTGGAAGACCTCGGTCCGGACGCACACCGAGTGGAACTTCCTCTCGGGCGCGCTCGACCCGCAGGCACCGTCGCAGGCCGACATCCCGCTCCTTCAGCTGGACTACGACGTCGACACGGACCTGGCCGGTGACGTGAAGGCCGGGCAGTGGACCGAGATCGGTCTGTCGTCCACCACGCAGGAGTGGCTGGAGGGCGCCACGAAGGCGGTCAAGGCCTCGCTGTCGGTCAGCTACGACGACGGCAAGTCCTGGAACGCGGTGGAGCTGAAGAATGACTCCGCAGGTTCCTGGACCGCCCGGTTCAAGACCCCGAAGAAGGGCGCAACCGCTGTGTCGCTCAAGGCGCACGCCGAGGCCGGCGAAGGTTTCGCCGTGGACCAGGAGATCATCCGGGCCTTCGGCCTGAAGTGACCTGCTGAGCGTCGCGTTCGAGGCGGCCGCGCACCCCGGTGTCATGGAACACAGCTACGCTCAGCTGGATGCTGAGCAGGCCCGCGCCTTCCGGCTGTTGAGCACATCGACCAGCGTTTTCCTGTCCATGTCCG
>NZ_JBEOVJ010000162.1:0-4985 GCF_040295435.1 Streptomyces sp. NPDC002809 | reverse complement strand
ATGTGGAAGAGCTTGCCCGCCCACAGGGCCTGGGCGATGCCGTGGGCGAAGTTCAGCCCGGCCATCTGCTCGTGGCCGACCTCGGGGTTCACGCCCACCATCTCGGGGCGCTCCAGGCGCTCGATGAAGGCGAGGGCGTGGCCGATGGTGGGGAGCAGGATGTCGCCGCGGGGCTCGTTCGGCTTGGGCTCGATGGCGAACTTGAGGTCGTAGCCCTGCTCGGTGACGTAGTCGCCCAGCAGGTCGAAGGCCTCCTTCATCCGGTCGAGCGCGACGCGGATGTCCTTGGCGGCGCCCGACTCGGAGCCCTCGCGGCCGCCCCAGGCGACATAGGTGGTGGCGCCGAGCTCGACGGCGAGGTCGATGTTGCGCAGCGTCTTGCGCAGGGCGTAGCGGCGGACGTCCCGGTCGTTGGCGGTGAACGCGCCGTCCTTGAAGACGGGGTGGGTGAAGAGGTTCGTCGTCGCCATGGGAACGACGAGTCCGGCCGCGTCCAGCGACTGCCGGAACCGCTTCACGATGCCTTCGCGCTCGGAGTCCGTCGAGCCGAACGGGATCAGGTCGTCGTCGTGGAAGGTCACGCCGTACGCGCCCAGCTCAGCGAGCCGCTTGACGGATTCGACCGGGTCGATCGCCTCCCGCGTCGCGTCCCCGAACGGGTCGCGGCCCTGCCAGCCCACGGTCCACAGACCGAAGGTGAACTTGTCCTGCGGGGTGGGCGTGAAGCGTTCCGTCATGGTCGAGCCGCCTTCGGTGCCGTGGGTCCGCAGCCGGTCGAGCGGCCGAACCTCAATTTGTTCACTGTCATGACTAATCATGCACGGGGCATCCCTCCGACGTAACCCCCCGTCCCGGGAAATCCGCAGCGAACCCTGTTCCGGACGGGTTCCATCGCGTAATTTGTTCACCGCACGATCAAATTCCGGCGACGCGAGAGCCCACAGCGTGAGGGCCCCGGCCGGAATCCCCCTGAGCCAGAGAATGAGGTCAGCCATGCCGCCGCATGAGGTCGTCATCGGTGTGGACAGCTCCACCCAGTCCACCAAGGCCGCGTTCGTCGACCCCGCCACCGGCCGGCTGCTCGCCGTCGGCCGCGCTCCGCATGTCGTCACCGGCGAGAACGGGGCCCGCGAGACGGATCCCGAGGTGTGGTGGCAGGCGCTGCGCGCCGCGGTCGCCGCCGGACTGAAGGAGTCCGGCGTCGCCGCCACCGACATCACCGGGATCGCCGTCGCCGGGCAGCAGCACGGACTGGTCGTCCTCGACGGCGAGGGCCGCCCACTGCGCCCGGCCCTCCTCTGGAACGACACCCGCTCCGCCCCGCAGGCCGCCGCCCTCACCGCGGCACTGGGCGGGGCCGACGCCTGGACCGCGCGCACCGGTTCGGTGCCGGTGGCCTCGATGACCGCGTCGAAGTGGCAGTGGCTGCGGGAGAACGAACCGGAGACCGTCGCCGCGACCGCCGCCATCCGGCTCCCCCACGACTTCCTCACCGAGCGCCTCTCCGGCCGCGCCGCGACCGATCCGGGCGACGCGTCCGGTACCTGCTGGTACTCCACCGCGACCGGCTCCTACGACCCGGAGCTCCTCGCACTCCTCTCCATCGACCCGGCGTTGCTGCCGGAGGTGGCGCCCGGCGGGGCGGCGCGCGTCGGCTCACTGACCGAGGAGGCCGCCGAGGCGCTGGGCCTGCCCGCCGGCATCGCCGTCGCCGCGGGCACCGGTGACAACATGAGCGCCGCCGTCGGCCTCGGGCTCGGCGGCGCGGGACTCCTCGACCACCCGGTTCTCAGCCTGGGCACCTCGGGCACGGTCTTCACCGCCTCCCGGACCCGGCCGGCCTCCCCCGCACTCGCCGGCTTCGCCGCGGCGGACGGCACGTACCTGCCGCTGGCCTGCACCCTCAACTGCACGCTCGCCGTGGACAAGGTGGCCGCCCTGCTGGGCCTGGACCGCAATGACGCGGCCCCCGGCGGCGAAGCCGTGCTCCTGCCCTACCTGGACGGCGAGCGCACCCCCGACCTGCCCCTGGCCGCCGGACTCCTCACCGGGCTGCGCCACGACACCACTCCGCAGCAGCTCCTGGGCGCCGCCTACGAGGGCGCGGTCGTCACCGTGCTGCGCGCGCTCGACGAGCTGCTGCTGGCCTGCGGACTGGACCCGGCCGACCCCGAGGTGGCGAGCCGGCCGCTCCGGCTGATCGGCGGCGGCGCCCAGGGAGCTGCATGGGTGGACACGGTGCGCCGCCTCAGCGGGCGACCGGTGACCGTGCCCGCCGGCGGCGAACTGGTCGCCCTGGGCGCGGCCGCACTCGCCGCCGCGGCGGCCACGGGCGCGGACCCGGTCGCGATCGTCACCGGGTGGGACACGGGTGAAGAGGTGCATCTGGAAGCGGTCGAAAGGGATGTGGCCACCTGGGAGCGGGTCGGCTCGGTCCTGGAGCGGGCGGCAGGGCCGCTGCTGGGCGCGGCCGGCTGATCCCGGCCGGCCGGACTGGCAATACGTCAGGGCCGGTGGAGCGGACCGCCACGGTCGTCGACCAGTGCAGCGCACCGCCCTACCGGCCCGGCCGAACGGTGGAGCGCACCGCCCGTCCGCACCGGTCGAACCGTGGAACGCACCGCCCCACCAAGCCGGTCGAACAATGGAGCAGACCGCCGGACCGCACCCGTCGAACCGTGGAGCAGACCGCCCGTCCGCACCGGTCGACCTGACTGACTGTCATGTCCCGTCGCGCGCCGCACACAAGCACGCGCGGCGGCCACCGGCCGGTTTGGATAGCGAACTGATGTTCACTACTATCCGGCGATGATCATAAGAAGAAGGCTGACGGTCGGGGTGGGCATTCTGCTCGCCACCCTGACCGCCGGGCTCGGCTCGGCGCTCCCCGCCTCCGCCGATGAAACCCCCACCCAAGCCTCCCCCAAGGTCGAGCTGGTGCTCGACGTCAGTGGCTCCATGCGGACGCGTGACATCGACGGCCAGTCCCGGATGACCGCGGCGAAGCAGGCGTTCAACGAGGTCCTGGACGCGGTGCCCGAGCAGGTGCAGCTCGGCATCCGCACCCTCGGCGCCGACTACCCGGGCGACGACCGGAAGGTCGGCTGCAAGGACACCAAGCAGCTCTACCCGGTCGGCCCGTTGGACCGCACCGAGGCCAAGACCGCGGTCGCCACACTGGCGCCCACCGGCTGGACCCCGATCGGACCGGCCCTGCTGGGAGCCGCCGACGATCTGGAGGGCGGCGACTCCACCCGCCGGATCGTGCTGATCAGCGACGGCGAGGACACCTGCGGCCCGCTCGACCCGTGCGAGGTCGCCCGTGACATCGCGGCGCGCGGCATCCACCTGGTCATCGACACGCTCGGCCTGGTGCCGAACGCGAAGATCCGCCAGCAGCTCACCTGCATCGCCGAGGCCACCGGCGGCACGTACACCGCCATCCAGCACACCGATGAACTCTCCGGCCGTGTCAAGCAGTTGGTGGACCGGGCGGCAGAACCCGTCGTCACCCCGGTCGCGACCGAAGGTGCGGACAGCTGCACCGCCGCCCCGAAGCTCGCGCCGGGCCTCTACACCGACCGCGCGAAGTTCGCCGAGCACCGCTGGTACCGGGTCGACGTGCTGCCCGGCCAGGAACTGCGCGCCTCGGTGAGCGTGTTCGCCGACCGTGCGGTCAACAACGACTACGGCATGCTGCTGCGCGCGGTCACCGTGCACGGCCGCGAGATCGTCAGAGGCGCGGAATCCGGCACCGGACGCACCGACGCCATCTCCTCCGGTCTGCGCTACCCGAAGCCCGAACAGGACACGGACGGCGACGTCAAGCCGGCCGCGGAGACCGTCTGTCTCCAGGTCTCCAACTCCTTCTCCGCCCCCGCCTCGGTGAAGACCGCTCCCGGCATGCCGGTCGAGCTGACGATCGACCTGGTGGACGCCCCCGACGCTGCGGCCGACGTCGCCGCGTTCGGTCTCGGCCGCGGCTGGTGGCTGCTGGGCGTGCTCGTCCTGACCGGACTGATCGCGGGCCTGCTGACCGGCTGGATCTCGCGCTGGCGCTTCGCCGTCTGGAGGACCCACTGATGTTCCGTACGAGACGCGTGCTCGCGGGTGCGCTGCTGACCGGGCTCGCCCTGCTGACCGGGGCGGGTGCCGCGGTCGCGGACGACCCGTCGTCGAGTCCGAGCCCGGGCGAGTCCGGTGACGGGTCCGGCCCCACCGAGGCGGGCACCGCCTTCCGCACTGCCACGGTGCTCCAGCAGGACCAGCTCGCCACCGCCGGCGCCTCCGCCGGCGACTACCTGTACTGGGTCTTCCCGGCCGACGCCGGACAGCGCGCCACGGTCCGGGCGAAGGTCACCCTGCCGGAGAGCACCGCCCGGCACGGCACCTCGACCTGGCAGGTGGACGTGTACGACGGGCTGCGACGGCGTCAGGCCTGCATGTACGGGAAGCAGACCGGCAAGGTCACGGCCGACGCCGGAACCGTGGAGCTCGCCTGCGTCCTGCGTACGGTCAGGTCCTGGTCCGAGCCGTGGGCCAACGACCCGCTGCCCGGCAGCTACTACGTCCGCCTCACGGTCGTCGACCTGCCCTCGGCGGATCTCGGGCTGCCCGTGCAGACCGAGGTCGAGGTCACCGCGGCCGACAAGGGCGGCGCGGCCGATGTCGACGGCAGCCTCTCCACGCCGCTGATTCCGGGTGCTTCCTCGGTCGGACAGGCCACCGAAGGAGCGTCGGCGGCCCCGGCCGCACTCGCCGGCGAACCCGAGGACGGCTGGTCCTCCGGCTGGTGGACCGACCGTTGGCTGTGGACGGTCGGCGGCGGGGTGCTCGGTGCGTTCGCGGCAGTCTTCGGCTACTCGCTGACCCGCGGCAGCGGCCGCCCCTCCCGGGTCCCGCCGGGCGTCTGACCATCGCCGCCTTCGAGGACGCGGGCGACGCACCGAAGATCGTCAGGATCGACGGAACCGTCCACGGGAACT
>NZ_JBEOVJ010000161.1:0-5011 GCF_040295435.1 Streptomyces sp. NPDC002809 | reverse complement strand
TCGATGCCCGCGGAGGCGGACGTCATCACGGCTTCGGTGCGCAGCGGATTGATCTCCGAAACGGCACCGACAAACGTGGTCTTACCCACGCCGAAGCCCCCTGCCACCACGATCTTCGCCGAGGTAGTGGAGCGGGCTGCTCCGCCGCTAGAGCTTGCGAAGTCCACTGAGCACCCTTTCGAGCAGTGTCACATCTGGCTGGCCGCCGGCGGACTCGTCGCCGCCGGGCTGGTGGATAGCGACGAGTCCGGCCTCAGCCAGGTCGGCTACGAGGATCCGGGCAACGCCGAGAGGGATCGAGAGCAAGGCCGAAATCTCGGCCACCGACTTGATCTCGATGCACAGCCGGCAGATCCGCTGGTGCTCGGGCAACTGCCCTTGCAACCGGGACGGATCGGCCGTCGTACTGACCAACGCCTCAATGGCGAGTTGGTAGCGCGGTCGGGTCCGGCCACCTGTCATGGCGTAGGGACGAACCAGCGGATTGTGCGCCGCGGGCGCGGCCGGCTCCGGGGCCCGACGCGGCTGCACCGGCTGAATGCGGGGCTGCTGCGGAGAGTCGTACCGGTGCGGGCGCTGCGGCCGGTTGGGCTGCTGCGGCCACTCCGGGCCCTGAACCTGCTGCGGCTGCCGGTACGGCTGATAAGGCTGCTGAGCGCCCTGTCTGCCGGGTGCGGAGGGGAAACCGAAACCATTGTCCCCGTGCTCACCCGATGTGTGCCGGTCACCGTTGAACTGGTGTCCGCCTGGGGGTGTACCCACGATTCCTCCTCCGCCTGCCGGTCCCGATCCCAGTGGGTCCGCGCCACCGCACCTTATGGCGCGGTGACGCGAAACGCACTGCCTGATTACTAGTTAAGAAGACTTCCCTGAAGCTCGGCACGGAGGTCCGGAGTGAGGACACTGCCCGCACGGTCGACCAGAAGGGCCATTTCGTACCCAACCAGACCGATATCGGCGTCCGGGTGTGCAAGAACGGCCAACGAGGATCCATCGGAAACGGACATGATGAAGAGGAACCCGCGCTCCATCTCCACAACTGTCTGATTGACGGCGCCGCCTTCGAAGATCCGGGAGGCACCCGCGGTGAGCGAGGTCAGACCGGAGGCGACAGCCGCCAGCTGGTCCGCACGGTCGCGCGGGAAACCTTCGGACATCGCCAGCAGGAGTCCGTCCGCGGAGACCACCACCGTGTGCGACACCCCGGGGGTGTTGTCCACGAAGTTGGTGATCAACCAGTTCAGATTCTGCGCCGCCTGGCTCATCGGGCTCACACTAACGCTCCTGGTTGTAGGTATTACTGGTGTCCGAACCCTCGTTGCGTCCCCGCAGCACGCCACGTCTCAGGTTGCTCAACCTGCCACGTATGTCCTCCGGGGCGCGGGAGACCTGGGGGCCGCCCTGCTGGGTCTGTTCGGCCGTGCCCTCGACCAGATTGGCCTTGGGTACACGCCGGGGAAGCCCGGACGGGGTGACCCCGCCCGCCTTCGGCTCCCGGAGCTTCTCGGCCCGCTCCCAGCGTTCGTCGTTCGCCGAGCGCCAGTCCTCGGAACCGGCTCCGTCCGCCTGCGCGGGCGACTGCTGCTGCGGCAGTTCCTCCTGCTGCTGCGGCACCTCCTGCGCGGCGACGGGCTGGTCGTTGCCGCGGCCGGTGGGCTGCCAGTGCTGCTGGCCGCCGCGGCGCGGCAGACCGGCATCGGTCAGCTCGTGGCCGGAGTTCGGGACGGGTCCCGAACGGTCGAAGCCTACGCTTTCCTGCGAGGCCGTGGGAGCGCTCGCAACAGATTCGGCCTCGGCCTGCGCGACCGGCTCGTACGCGCCCTGGTACGTGCTCTGATCAGCCCACTCCTCCTGCCGGGGCTGGGCGGAGTACTGCTCGTCGTAGGCGGGCTGAGGCGCCTGCGGAGCCGGGTACGCCGTCTCCTGGTAGCCGGCCTGAGCGCTGTAGCCGGGCTGCTCGGCATAGCCGGTGCCACCCCGGTACGGGTCGTAGGTGCCTTCGTACGAGGGCTGCTCGTACTGCTGCTCCTGCCGGTCGCCGGCCTGCGGCTCCTGGGCGTACTGGTCGGCGGCGTAGGGCGCCTCGCCGTACGGGGCCCCGGAGTACTGCTGCGGCTCCTGCTGCTGCGGGAACGGCGGACGCTCGTTGCCGGTCTGCGCCTCCAGTGCGGCGCGGCGCTCCTCCCGCATGAGCGAGCGGCCCACCGGGTCGAGCTGAGCGGAGTCCGCGGAGGGCTCCTCGTAGCGCGAGTCGTCGAATCCGAGCTCCGCCGCCGTACGCAACTGGGGCTGCTGCGGCAGCGCGTCGAAGGTCTGCTGCTGCGGAATGATCGAGGAGACCGTGAAGTCGTCCTGCGCGGGGGCGCCGTCGCCGCCGCCACCATGGGTGATCGCGTCCGGCAGCATGACCAGCGAGGTGGTACCGGCCTGCTCGCCCGAGGGGCGCAGCTGGACCCGGATGCCGTGCCGGTCGGAGAGGCGGCCGACCACGAACAGGCCCATGCGCTGGGAGACCGCGGCGTCCACGGTCGGCGGGTTGGCCAGCTTGTGGTTGATGTCGGCGAAGTCCTCGGCGGTGAGGCCGATGCCCTTGTCGTGGATCTCGATCATCACGCGGCTGTCGGGCAGCCGGGTCGCGGTGACCCGCACCTTGGTCTGCGGCGAGGAGAACGTGGTCGCGTTCTCCAGCAGCTCGGCCAGCAGGTGCACGAGGTCGGTGACGGACTGGCCGTGGATCTCGGTCTCCGGCACGCCGGAGAGCTCGATGCGCTCGTAGGACTCCACCTCGGATGAGGCGGCCCGCAGGACGTCCACCAGCGGCACCGGCTGGTTCCAGCGGCGGCCGGGCTCCTCGCCGGCGAGGACCAGGAGGTTCTCGCCGTTGCGCCGCATACGGGTCGCCAGGTGGTCCAGCCGGAAGAGGCTCTCCAGCTGGTCCGGGTCGGCCTCGTTGTTCTCCAGGTCGGTGATGAGGGTCAGCTGGCCCTCGATGAGCGACTGGTTGCGGCGCGAGAGGTTGGTGAAGATCGCGTTGACGTTGCCCCGCAGCATGGCCTGCTCGGCCGCCAGCCGGACCGCCTCGCGGTGCACCTGGTCGAATGCGCGGGCGACCTCGCCGATCTCGTCCTGGCTGTTGATCGGGATCGGCTGGACGCGGGTGTCCACCCGGCCCGGATCGGTCCGGGAGAGCTGGTCGACGAGCGAGGGCAGCCGCTGCTCGGCGATGGAGAAGGCGGCCGTACGCAGTTGGCGCATCGAGCGGCTCATCTGGCGGGCCATGAGCCCGGCCAGGACGAAGGCGGCCAGCAGGGCGATGATCACGATCGCGGCGTTGACGATGGCGTCGGTCCGGGCACTGGAGGAGATCTCCGCGGCCTCGGTCACCGCCTTGTCGACGAGCTCGTCCTCGACCGTGGTGTAGCCGTCGAACTTCGCCGTGGCCGCGGCCATCCAGGTCTCAGGGGTGATCCCCTTCGCCTTGAGCTGCTTGGGATCCTTGCCCAGGCCGATCTCCTGGGCCATGCCGTCGTAGACCGAGCCGTCGATGGTGGGCGGCGTCACGAACGGCACACCCGCCGCGTCGGCCTGCTCCTTCGCGGTCTTGAGCTTGGCAGCGCCCTCGGCGGCCTTGCCGGCCATGACCGTCTTCAGCCGGGCGGCGTCGGCCTCCGTACCGCCGGAGACGAATTCACCGAGGGCGATCTGCTCCAGGTAGTTGTACGAGCCGAAGGCCTTGACCTGGTCGTTGAACTTGCCGCTCTCCTGGCTGGGCCGCACCAGAAGGTGCATTCCGATGGAGCGCTGAAGCGATTCTGCAGCCTTGGCCAGCTCGATCGCGTACACGGTGCGGCCGTAGCTGGTGATGTTTCCGGTGCCGAGGCCGAGCTCGTTGCAGAACTCCATGAGGGAGTGCTGGACCTGGGTATACCCCTCTTCGGTTTTCACCGGGTCCATGGCGGCGGTGTACGCGGCCTTGCGCAGCTCCGGGAGCTTCGGCTCCTCCAGCTTGAACAGCTTGAGGCGACGCTCCAGACCCTGCTTGCCCGGCATGCCCTGCACGGCGGTGTCGAACTTCTCCGCGGCCGCGTCGGTGGTGGCGAGTGCCTGGGTGACGACCTCGGAGTCGCGCTTGTTGGACAGCAGTGGCTGAGCGGTGAGGTCACGCTCGTTGAGCAGCGCCTGCCCGTACTCGGCGGCCGCGCGCACGATCAGCGCGGTCTTCTCGGCATCCTGGGCCTCCTGCCAGGTGTCGACCGAACCCTTCACCTGGAAGCCGCCCATGATCAGGCCGACCAGTACCGGGATCAGGAGGATCGCGTTCAGCCGGGTGGGCACCCGCCAGTTGCGCGGGGACAGCCGGCTGGTGCTGCCACCGGCCGGTATCCCTTCGGACACATCGGCGGACGACGCAACGGTGCGCGACGGTGGGGTGAAGTTGCCCCGCTCCGCCTGCGCCGTTGCGCCCTCGTTGTTACGCCTCACTCGACCAACAACCTCTCGGCGTCGGCACCTACGTTGTGCCGTGTTTGTTCAGGGCCGTACTACTCGGGAGTTCAGCGAATTGCAGCACGGCCACCGGTCGCGTTCCAAACAGTCGGAATGCGTGATTCCGAGTGGCCCAGGCCTCAGATAAAACGGGCATAAAGAACGAGCCCCGTCAAAAGGCGGGGCTCGTGTGAGCGCAGTGGTACCGATCGTGCGCATCGGGTGCCGACCGTGGCTTAATTCTCTTTCGAAATGTTATGAACACGGGGGTGGATCGTGTCAAAGGACACACTCCGCCCCCGTGTGGCTACTGTAATTGCCGTACGGCAATACCGACTTGTGCCTACTTGAGCCGCGCCATCAAAGCGTGCTCCACCAGCGTGATCAGACCGCTCTTGGCGTCACCGCGGTGCCGCGCGTCCGTCGTGATGATCGGGGTGTCGGGTCCGATCTGGAGGGCTTCGCGGACTTCGTCGGGGGTGTAGGGCTGGTGTCCGTCGAAGCCGTTGAGGGCGATGACGAAGGG
>NZ_JBEOVJ010000160.1:1947-3256 GCF_040295435.1 Streptomyces sp. NPDC002809 | reverse complement strand
GCTTGAGAACTGCACAGTGGACGCGAGCATCTGTGGCCAAGTTTTTAAGGGCGCACGGTGGATGCCTTGGCACTAGGAACCGATGAAGGACGTGGGAGGCCACGATAGTCCCCGGGGAGCTGTCAACCAAGCTTTGATCCGGGGGTTTCCGAATGGGGAAACCCGGCAGTCGTCATGGGCTGTCACCCACTGCTGAACACATAGGCAGTGTGGAGGGAACGAGGGGAAGTGAAACATCTCAGTACCCTCAGGAAGAGAAAACAACCGTGATTCCGGGAGTAGTGGCGAGCGAAACTGGATCAGGCCAAACCGTATGCGTGTGATACCCGGCAGGGGTTGCGCATGCGGGGTTGTGGGATCTCTTTTTCATGGTCTGCCGGCCGTGAGACGAGTCAGAAACCGTTGATGTAGGCGAAGGACATGCGAAAGGTCCGGCGTAGAGGGTAAGACCCCCGTAGCTGAAACATCAACGGCTCGTTTAAGAGACACCCAAGTAGCACGGGGCCCGAGAAATCCCGTGTGAATCTGGCGGGACCACCCGTTAAGCCTAAATATTCCCTAGTGACCGATAGCGGATAGTACCGTGAGGGAATGGTGAAAAGTACCGCGGGAGCGGAGTGAAATAGTACCTGAAACCGTGTGCCTACAAGCCGTGGGAGCGTCGCTGTATGTGCTTGCACATGCAGTCGTGACTGCGTGCCTTTTGAAGAATGAGCCTGCGAGTTTGCGGTGTGTTGCGAGGTTAACCCGTGTGGGGAAGCCGTAGCGAAAGCGAGTCCGAATAGGGCGATTTAGTAGCGCGCTCAAGACCCGAAGCGGAGTGATCTAGCCATGGGCAGGTTGAAGCGGAGGTAAGACTTCGTGGAGGACCGAACCCACCAGGGTTGAAAACCTGGGGGATGACCTGTGGTTAGGGGTGAAAGGCCAATCAAACTCCGTGATAGCTGGTTCTCCCCGAAATGCATTTAGGTGCAGCGTCGTGTGTTTCTTGCCGGAGGTAGAGCACTGGATAGGCGATGGGCCCTACCGGGTTACTGACCTTAGCCAAACTCCGAATGCCGGTAAGTGAGAGCACGGCAGTGAGACTGTGGGGGATAAGCTCCATGGTCGAGAGGGAAACAGCCCAGAGCATCGACTAAGGCCCCTAAGCGTACGCTAAGTGGGAAAGGATGTGGAGTCGCAGAGACAACCAGGAGGTTGGCTTAGAAGCAGCCACCCTTGAAAGAGTGCGTAATAGCTCACTGGTCAAGTGATTCCGCGCCGACAATGTAGCGGGGCTCAAGCGTACCGCCGAAGTCGTGTCATTCCA
>NZ_JBEOVJ010000160.1:0-1851 GCF_040295435.1 Streptomyces sp. NPDC002809 | reverse complement strand
TGGGATGGGTAGGGGAGCGTCGTGTGCCGGGTGAAGCAGCCGCGGAAGCGAGTTGTGGACGGTTCACGAGTGAGAATGCAGGCATGAGTAGCGATACACACGTGAGAAACGTGTGCGCCGATTGACTAAGGGTTCCTGGGTCAAGCTGATCTGCCCAGGGTAAGTCGGGACCTAAGGCGAGGCCGACAGGCGTAGTCGATGGACAACCGGTTGATATTCCGGTACCCGCTTTGAAACGCCCAATACTGAATCAGGCGATGCTAAGTCCGTGAAGCCGGCCCGATCTCTTCGGAGTTGAGGGTAGTGGTGGAGCCGACGAACCAGACTTGTACTAGGTAAGCGATGGGGTGACGCAGGAAGGTAGTCCAGCCCGGGCGGTGGTAGTCCCGGGGTAAGGGTGTAGGCCGTGTGGTAGGCAAATCCGTCACACATTAAGGCTGAGACCTGATGCCGAGCCGATTGTGGTGAAGTGGATGATCCTATGCTGTCGAGAAAAGCCTCTAGCGAGTTTCATGGCGGCCCGTACCCTAAACCGACTCAGGTGGTCAGGTAGAGAATACCGAGGCGTTCGGGTGAACTATGGTTAAGGAACTCGGCAAAATGCCCCCGTAACTTCGGGAGAAGGGGGGCCATCACTGGTGATTGGATTTACTCCATGAGCTGGGGGTGGCCGCAGAGACCAGCGAGAAGCGACTGTTTACTAAAAACACAGGTCCGTGCGAAGCCGTAAGGCGATGTATACGGACTGACGCCTGCCCGGTGCTGGAACGTTAAGGGGACCGGTTAGCTGACTTTCGGGTCGGCGAAGCTGAGAACTTAAGCGCCAGTAAACGGCGGTGGTAACTATAACCATCCTAAGGTAGCGAAATTCCTTGTCGGGTAAGTTCCGACCTGCACGAATGGCGTAACGACTTCTCGACTGTCTCAACCATAGGCCCGGTGAAATTGCACTACGAGTAAAGATGCTCGTTTCGCGCAGCAGGACGGAAAGACCCCGGGACCTTTACTATAGTTTGATATTGGTGTTCGGTTCGGCTTGTGTAGGATAGGTGGGAGACTTTGAAGCGGCCACGCCAGTGGTTGTGGAGTCGTCGTTGAAATACCACTCTGGTCGTGCTGGATGTCTAACCTGGGTCCGTGATCCGGATCAGGGACAGTGTCTGATGGGTAGTTTAACTGGGGCGGTTGCCTCCTAAAGAGTAACGGAGGCGCCCAAAGGTTCCCTCAGCCTGGTTGGCAATCAGGTGTTGAGTGTAAGTGCACAAGGGAGCTTGACTGTGAGACCGACGGGTCGAGCAGGGACGAAAGTCGGGACTAGTGATCCGGCAGTGGCTTGTGGAAGCGCTGTCGCTCAACGGATAAAAGGTACCCCGGGGATAACAGGCTGATCTTCCCCAAGAGTCCATATCGACGGGATGGTTTGGCACCTCGATGTCGGCTCGTCGCATCCTGGGGCTGGAGTCGGTCCCAAGGGTTGGGCTGTTCGCCCATTAAAGCGGTACGCGAGCTGGGTTTAGAACGTCGTGAGACAGTTCGGTCCCTATCCGCTGTGCGCGTAGGAATATTGAGAAGGGCTGTCCCTAGTACGAGAGGACCGGGACGGACGAACCTCTGGTGTGCCAGTTGTCCTGCCAAGGGCATGGCTGGTTGGCTACGTTCGGAAAGGATAACCGCTGAAAGCATCTAAGCGGGAAGCCTGCTTCGAGATGAGTATTCCCACCCTCTTGAAGGGTTAAGGCTCCCAGTAGACGACTGGGTTGATAGGCCAGATGTGGAAGCCCGGTAACGGGTGGAGCTGACTGGTACTAATAGGCCGAGGGCTTGTCCTCAGTTGCTCGCGTCCACTGTGTT
>NZ_JBEOVJ010000159.1:0-5477 GCF_040295435.1 Streptomyces sp. NPDC002809 | reverse complement strand
CCCGGGACCCTCGCGGTCCCGGGTGCACACGCCATTTCTGAGGAGACGCCCCGGAGGGGCACCACCCCCACCCACCGGGTAGCGGCGAACCCCGCGGAGGAGCCGCACCACATCGAGCCCGTCCGGCGATCGAGGACGGAACCCCGCACCCCGGAAAGGGGCAACCGACACGCAGCCGCCCGCCCCAGGGCCCCGCAACCGACACGCAGCCGCCCGCCCAAGGGCCCCGCAACCTCACCGCCCGCCCGGCCGAGGGCCCCGCGCGCGCCACACCAGGTAGAGCGCGGAGGCCACGGCCGCACCCCGCACCACCCACGGCCACGTCTCGCCGATCGCGGGCCCCATCAGCCCCTCCCCGATGGGCGCGCCCCACCGGCCGTCCATCCGGCCCCACAGCCAGACGAGGGCGGCCGCCGCGACGGCCCCGGGCAGCCCCATCACCGCCCACTTCGCCTGCGCCCGCGACAGCGTGCGCGTGCCGTACGCGAGCCCCCAGCCGCCCGCCAGGGCAAGCAGCGCCTGCGGGGTGTCCAGCACCGCACCGGCCACCAGCAGCAGCGCGGCCAGCAGGAGCAGCGGGTGCGCGAAGCCGCGGGAAGCGGCGTTCTCGCGGTCGCGGCGCCGGCGCAGCCGCGGCAGCCGCCTTCGGCGGCGCGGCTCCTCGGCCTCCCCGTCGTCCTCGTACTCCTCGTCGTCCGTGGACTCCTCGAACGCGCCGTCGTCCTCGTCCTCGTCCTCGTCCGGCACCGGCGGCCTCAGCACGGCCGGGATCTCCACCCCGCCCCGGAAGCCCGGCACGTCGGTTCCCGCGCCGAACTCGTCCACGTCACCGAACCGGCCCGGAGCGACGCTCCACCAGTCCGTGTCGTCCTCGGACGCGCCGAGTTCGTCCGAACCCGCCCGGTGCGGCGGGGACGGGGACGGCACGGGTGCCGTCCGCGAGGACTCTCCCCGCACCTCCGACGCGCCCTTGCGTGAACTGTCTTTCCGGAGCCTCGCCCGGCGGGGACGCGGGATGCCCGCCTCCCGCGCATCGCCCGGGTCGGGCTCCTGCGGGAACGGCGGTGCCCCCCCGGCCGACGAGGCCGCCGCCGCGACCAGTTCGTCGGGGGTGCCGAGCTTCCCGATGATGCGTCGCACCGCCCCGGGCGTGTCCGCCGCCTGCGCCACACGCTGCCGGTCGATCTCGCCCCGCAGCCCCGAAACGAGCCTCATCCGGTCGCCCGAGGACAGCTGTTGTTGCTGCGCCAGGTCGCCGACCCGGCTCAGGTAGTCATAGACCAGCTGGTCGCTCTCGATCCCCACGCGATGGTTCCCCTCTACGCCCTGCACCGACGGTAGCGCCCTCGGGCCTGTCCGGAGCGACTACCGTGGGACGGATGGGGATGACCACACCACCGCGGACGCTCGCCGAGGCTCTGCGCGCCCGGGACGACGAGTCACTGGCCGGGCTGCTGCGTGCCCGGCCGGATCTCCTCACCCCCGTGCCCGGCGACATCACCCAGCTCGCGACGCGCGCCGGCACCCGTGCCTCCGTCGTCCGCGCCCTGGAGCACCTCGACCGTTTCGCCCTGCAGACCGCCGAGGCGCTGGCCGTCGCACCCGACCCGGCGCAGTACGACACCCTGCTCTGCCTGCTCACGGGCGACGGCCGGGACGACGGGGAGCACCGGGACGACGCGGGCGCCGCGATCGTGGCCGCACTGCCCGGCGCCCTCGCCACCCTGCGCGAACAGGCCCTCGTCTGGGGGGAGAACGACCGGCTGCGCCTGGTGCGCACCGCCCGCGAACTGCTGTCGCCGTCCCCCCAGCACCCATCCCCCACCGGTCTCGGGCCGACCGTCGCCGAGGCCACCGCCGGCATGTCGCCGGGCCGGCTGCAGGAGATCCTGACGGCGGCGGGGCTGCCCGCCACCCATGACCCGGTCTCCGCGGTGAGCGCCCTGTCCGCGCTGTTCACCGACCGCGCCCGGATGGGCGAACTCCTCGACACCGCCCCGGTGGAGGCACTGTCGGTGCTGGACCGGCTGGTCTGGGGCCCGCCGTACGGCGAGGTGACCCCGAACCCCACCCCGCCCGTGAAGTGGCTGCGCGACCGCGGGCTCCTGCTGCCCGTGTCGACCCGCACCGTCGTGCTGCCGCGCGAGGCCGCGCTGCATCTGCGGGCCGGGCGCGCCCACCGCGTGCCCGAGCCGCAGCCGCCCGCCGTCGTCGCCGTCGCCGAACGCGATCCACAGGCTGTGGACAGTGCGGCGGCGGGCCAGGCGTTCCTGGCCGTGTCCACGGTCGAGGAGCTGCTGAAGAGCTGGAACGGCGGCGGCCCCGCCATACTGCGGGCCGGCGGCCTCAGCGTCCGCGAGCTGAAGAAGACCGCCACCGCCCTTGACGTCTCGGAACCTGTCGCCGCGTTCTGGATCGAACTCGCCTACGCGGCCGGACTGCTGGCCTCCGACGGCGAGGCGGACGAACGGTACGCGCCGACTCCCGCATACGACGACTGGACGGAACTGTCCGCCCAGGACCGCTGGGTGGAGCTCGCCTCCGCCTGGCTCGCCGCCACCCGCACCCCGGGACTGGTCGGCGGACAGGATGCCAAGGGCCGCGCTCTGTCCGCGCTCGGCCCCGACCTGGACCGCTCCGCCGCGCCCGAGGTCCGCCACCGGGTCCTGGCCCTGCTCGCCGCGCTGCCGCCCGGCACCGCCCCGGACCCCGAGACCGTACTCGCCCGGCTCCGCTGGGAACGCCCGCTGCGCGGCGCCTCCGCCTCGGCCGGGGACACCACCGACCTGCGGTCCCGGATCGCCCTGTGGACGCTGAACGAGTCGGAGCTCCTCGGCATCACCGGCCGCGGCGCCCTCGCCTCGCAGACCCGCGTCCTGCTCTCCGGCGGGCCCGCCGGGGCCGCCGCCCGGCTCGCCCCGCTCATCCCGGAACCCCTCGACCACGTCCTGCTCCAGGCCGACCTCACGGCCGTCGCCCCCGGCCCCCTGGAACGCCCCCTCGCGGACATGCTCGGCGTCCTCGCCGACATCGAGTCGAAGGGCGGTGCGACGGTCTACCGCTTCACGCCCGGCTCCGTACGCCGCGCCCTGGACGCCGGGCAGTCCGCCGCCGACCTGCACGCCTTCCTCGCCGCGCACAGCCGCACCCCGGTGCCGCAGCCGCTCAGCTACCTCATCGACGACGTGGCCCGCCGCCACGGCCATCTGCGGATCGGCGCCGCCTCCTCGTACGTCCGCTGCGACGACGAGGCCGTCCTCAACGAGATCCTCGCAGACAAGCGCTCCGCGACCCTGCGGCTGCGCCGGCTCGCTCCGACGGCCCTGGCAGCCCAGATCGACCCGGCGTCCCTCCTCGACGGCCTGCGCGAGATGGGGTACGCGCCCGCCGCGGAGTCCGCCGACGGCGACGTACTGATCACCCGCGCCGGTGCCCGCCGCACGCCGCCCCGCACGGCCCCCGCCCCCGTACCGGAGGGCCCGCCCGTCCCCGATCCCACGCTGCTGGGCGCGGCGGTCCGGGCGATCCGGGCCGGGGACACGGCCGCGACGGTCGTCCACAAGGACACCGGCCCCGCCTCCTCCTCGTCCCCGGCGGGCGCGCTGCCCCGGACGACCTCCGCCGAGACCCTCGTCACCGTGCAGGCCGCGGCGATGACGGGCTCCGCGATCTGGATCGGCTACGTCAACGCGGAGGGCGCGGCCAGCCAGCGGGTGATCGCCCCGGTCCGCGTCGAGGGCGGCTACGTGACGGCGTACGACCACACGGCGGACGAGGTCCGCACGTACCCGTTGCACCGGATCACGGGCGTGGCGGAGCTGGCGGACGACCAGACGTCGTGACAGGGCCCCGTGCACGCCCCTCCCGGGGCGTGCACGCCGCCCCGGGGTCCGGGGCGCCTCAGCTCTTCATCTGAACGGCGCAGACCTTGCGCGCGCCGTTGAAGATCTGCCAGGACAGCGTCTGGCGGTCGCTCCGCTGAGGGCAGCCGCCCCCGCTCACCACTGCCGTGATCGCCATGATCGCGTTCTGGCCGCGCGGCACCTTCGTCTGGTCGCAGCCCCAGACGCTGAACAGGCGCCCGGTGCCCCGGAGGGACCCGTCGGCCTGTTTGGTCAGTGTCGCGGGGAAGCACTGTCCCACCACGAACACACGGTCCAGGCACAACGCGATCGAGGATCCGTCGTCGTTCACGTGACCCCAGCCCTGCTGGCCTCCCCCCTGGGGGCAGCCGGCGGTGGACGTCGCCACCATGGTCACCTTCGAGAAGGCGAAGTTCGCACCGCAGTCGACCGCGGTCGGCCGGTCGTGGTTCAGGCGCCCCCAGCCGTCGTCGAACACGTTGAGGCAGGTGCCGACCTGAGCCGATGCGAACGCCACGTCGACCGGGTCCGGCGGATCGGGAGTCGGCGTGGGGGTCGGGGTCGGGGTGGGGCTGTCGCTGGGGGTGGGGGATGCGGACGTTTCCTGCCCCTGGGGCTCCCTGTAGGTCTCGCCGCCCGACGGCGGCTCCCTGTACGACGTGGGCGTGGCGGAGAGCGTCGAACCGTTCGATGGCTTCCCCTCGCCGACCGACGCCGCCTCCTGCCACGGGTGCCACATGCCGAGAAGAAGGACGAGACCCACGAGGGCGGCGAGCGCCGCCGACGAGGCACTGACGAAGTAGGTGCTGGTGATGTCGCGGCCTGCGACCGTGATCCGGGACCGGCCGTCCGCACGCGCGTTGATCCGGGTCCCGCCGTCGCGGAGGCCGTCGCCGCCGTCGCCGTAGTCGTAGTCGTCCGGGTCCCCTCCGGAGTAGCTCAAACGATCACCCCTTGGTGATGTTGATGTCCCGCCCGGACATGGTGATGTGGGAGTTCTTCGAAGCTGTCGCCGTCATGGTGACCTTGTTGACCCGAGGGGCGTCCTCACTCCCGGCAGGCCGCAGACCGTCGATCATCCGCTGCAGCTCGGTCACCATCTCCGGGTTGGCGACCAGAAGCCGCCGCAGCCGGCGCTGCCATTCGAGGACGAGTTCCCGCTCGGCCTCGTCGTCCCCGTCCCGCCGCGCCGCGAGCACCTCGGTGCGCGCCTCGCCCAGCTCGGCCACCACCGTCTCGGCCCGCTCCGGATACACCCGGCGCCACAGCTCGCCCATCGCCTGCTGCGCCCGCTGCCACCCGGCCGTCGCCATGCCGTTGACCACCGTCGACGCGGCCTGGCCCGTCAGTGCCGCCAGATCCAATTCCACTGCCTCACCCCTGCGTTCACTCGATTCCTGGGGAAACGTGTATACCGCCCCCAGCGGGAGGACGTCCCGCGATTTGAGGAGTTCCAGAGCATGTGCGCAGGACGGGGACCGGTGCGGGTGTTCCCGTGGGATGCGGGGTTCGCCGCTACCCGGTGGGTGGGGGTGTGGCCCCTCCGGGGCGTCTCCTCAGAAATGGCGTGTGCACCCGGGACCGCGAGGGTCCCGGGTCGTACGCCATTTCCTG
>NZ_JBEOVJ010000158.1:0-6079 GCF_040295435.1 Streptomyces sp. NPDC002809 | reverse complement strand
AAACCTCCATCTGACGGTTCATCGGGGTGTGGCTCTTCACACACCGGTCCGTGTCGGGAACCACGGATCCCGGCACCGCACCGTCGGTCCAGCCGGGTGCAGTGACCGACGACGAGCATCACGAAGGGAGTGTTTATCGTCAGGCAGACGACTATGATCACGGCATGCCGCCCTACGACCCGTCGACCTTCCCGCCCTTCGCTGTCACCGTCGACCTGGTCGTGCTCACGGTGCGCCGTCACGCGCTCTGCGCCCTGGTGGTACGCCGAGGCGAGACGCCTTTCCAGGGCAGATGGGCACTGCCGGGCGGTTTCGTCAGGGCCGATGAGGATCTCGGTGCCGCGGCGGCGCGCGAACTCGTCGAGGAGACCGGGCTGTGTGCGCACGATCCGGCTGCCCCCGCGGTCGGCAACGGAGCTCATCTCGAACAGCTCGCCACATACGGGGACCCCGCCCGCGATCCTCGTATGAGGGTCGTCAGTGTCGCCCATCTCGCGCTGGCCCCTGATCTGCCCGCCCCGCGGGCGGGCGGTGATGCGAACAGCGCGCGCTGGGCACCCGTCGAGGATCTGCTCGGGCCGGAGGGGGGCTACGGACGGGACGGCGAGCGTCAGGCGCCCCTGGCCTTCGACCACGCCCGGATCCTGGCCGACGGCGTGGAGCGGGCCCGTTCCAAGATCGAGTACTCCTCGCTGGCCACCGCGTTCTGCCCGCCCGCCTTCACCGTCGGCGAGCTGCGCCGGGTGTACGAGGCCGTGTGGGGCGTGGTGCTCGATCCGAGGAACTTCCACCGCAAGGTGACGGGTACGCCGGGCTTCCTGGTGCCCGCCGGTGGCACGACCACCAGGCAGGGGGGCCGTCCCGCCCAGCTGTTCCGGTCGGGTTCGGCCACCGTGCTGAATCCGCCGATGCTGCGGCCTGAGGTCTGACCCTTGATGTCCGCCCCTTGAGGCCTGGCGCCCGAGGGGTGACCTTGGCGTGGTTCCCACCGGATCGCCGGATCACCGGATTGCGGGATTGCGGGCCGTGGAACCGTGCGGTCGCCGGGGCGAGGCCGCGCGGTTCACCCGGACCGTACGGGACCGCCGGAACGCCGTGAACTCAGCGGTGCGCAAAAAGTCTGATATGTCGGGTTATCTTGCTGCAGTACCTTCTGTCGTCGAGCGACCTCACCTCCTGCGAGAGAAGCGATGCTCCAGGCCATCGGACTCACCAGCGCCCGCCGCCGCGGACTTCCGCCCGCCGTGGACGACCTCACGTTCGAAGCGGGATCCGGCTGTGTCACCGCACTGCTGGGCCCGCCCCGTTCCGGCAAGACCTCGGCCCTGCGGCTGATGCTCGAAATCGAGCCGGGACGCGGGATCACCTACTTCCGGGGCAGACCGCTGCATCGCGTGGCCCACCCGGCCCGGGAAGTGGGTGTGCTGCTCGGGAGCGTGCCGGGGCACCCCGCCCGCACCGCCCGGGGACAGCTCCGCATGCTCTGCGCCGCTGCCGGAGTGCCCGCGTCCCGGGCCGATGCCCTGCTCGACGCCGTCGGTCTCGCCGAGCTGGGGGATCAGCGCATCGGCATGCTCTCCCCAGGTATGGACCGCAGACTGGCACTCGCCTCCGCACTGCTCGGCGACCCGCACGCGCTGATCCTCGACGAGCCCGTGGAAGGGCTCACCGCACGGGAGGCCGACTGGCTGCACGGGATGCTCAGGGCCCATGCGGACCGGGGCGGCACGGTGCTGTACACCACACAGGATCCCAAGGAGGCCGCTCGGTCGGCCGGCCACGTGGTGACCATCGACGCCGGACGTCTTGTCGCCGATCAGGCCGTCTCGGACTTCTCCCGTACCCGTCTGCGGCCCCGCGTCGCGGTCCGTTCCCCGCACGCCGCCCGCCTTGCCGCGATCGTCACCCGCGAGGCGCGGGCTGCCCGGCGCTCCGTCGAAGTGGTCACCGAGGCGAGCAGCAGCCGCCTCTCCGTCTACGGCAGCACCTGCGCGGAGATCGGGGACGCGGCATTCCGCCACGGGCTTCCCGTTCACCAGCTCGCCGACGAGGTCGGTGACACCGGACCGGGCGATGCCGGGCCGGGCGACACAGGGCCGGGCCTCGGCGACGGCCCCGGCCTCGGCGACGGCCCCGTTGGCGCCGACGCCACATCCCGGCCCCTTCGTGACGGTCCGGGCGCCGCCGTGAGAGCCGACGCCGCCCTCGTCGTCACCCCCGTCGTCACTGCCGACGTTCCCGAGCCCGACGCGCGCCCTGCCGCGAATGCGGCCGCGGCGGCGACGCACCTGCCGCCGCCGATCAGGCGCCGACCGGCTCGTGGCCCGCTCCGCCCGGTCCGATATGAACTGCGCCGCCTCTTCGGCGTCAGGACCACGACGCTGATCGTCGGCGTCGCTCTCGTCGCCTCGGTGGCGCTGTCCGTCCTGCTCGCCCGCAACGGCCGTACCCCGCTGCCGAACGTACTGGCCGCCTGGCCTCCGTTGCTGCCGCTGCCCCCCGCCGCGCTGGGTGCCGGGCTGCTCGGCGCCCTCTCCTTCGGCGACGAGTTCCGCTACCCCGCCCTTGCCGCCGGCCGTGGAACCGTTCCCCGCCGGCTCGGTCTGCTTCTCGCCAAACTGGCGGTGTCGGCGGGCGTCGCGCTGTTGCTGGCGCTGTTTGCCGTGCTGGCCTCGGCCGAATCTCTCCGCCTCGTGTACGGCGGGGACTTGGTCCGTGTCCCCTCGAATGTGGTCCCACTGGCCTTGAGTTGGTCGGGTCTGACAGTCGGATGCGCCTGGGCCGGGTTGCTGGCTGCCGGGATCTTCCGCGTGACGGCGGCCGGCGTCGCGGCGGTACTTGCCGTTCCCGTGCTGATGGTTCCGCTCATCCAGGCGATGCCGAAGGTGCCGACCGCCCGTTCGATGAGCGGACTTCCGGGCCGGCTCGGGGAACTGTCGTGGCTGCGGTGGCCGCACGAGGTGGACCGGTGGCTGCTGGCCGTGGTGAGGGTCGTGGCACACCCCGTGGGAACCGCGCTGACCCTGTCGTTGTCGGTCCTTGTCTGCGCGTATCTGTTCATGAGCCTCCGCAGCAGAGCGCGTTGGTGATCACCGAGGAGATTCAAGGAGCACCGGGAAGCGCAACTCCATTGAGAATGCCCGTTTTATACCAATAAGGCGTCAATTGTGAGGCGGGTGCCGATCACCCTTTCGTGTGCTTTTCACCAAAGACCTCAAGGGGCGGCTGAGTCGCGCCGACAAAGGATGCGTGAGTACCCTTGCGCACACCATGATGACCGCCGCCCGCACCGCCGACGCAGGCATCGCCGGCCCGGGCGAACTCGACCGTTACACCTATGCGGAGGCGCCGGCCGGCGAACGTGCCGCCGTCCGGCCCTGGGACGGCCCTGATACCGAGCTCGGCCGTATGAGCCGACGGGGATCGGCCAGCCGGGGCCGCGGCCTGCACGGCCAACTTGTTCAGCAGCTGGGTCAGATGATCGTTTCCGGTGACCTCGGTGCCGACCGACCCCTGGTTCCGGAGGAGATCGGTCAGCGATTCGAGGTCTCCCGCACCGTTGTCCGGGAGTCGCTGCGCGTGCTGGAGGCCAAGGGCCTGGTCAGTGCCCGGCCCAATGTGGGCACCCGGGTCCGGCCGGTCAGTGACTGGAATCTGCTCGATCCCGACATCATCGAATGGCGCGCGTTCGGCCCGCAGCGCGACGACCAGCGTCGTGAGCTGGGCGAGCTCCGATGGACGATCGAACCTCTGGCCGCCCGGCTGGCCGCCGGTCACGGGCGTGAGGATCTTCAGCAGCGGCTCGGGGACATGGTCGAGATCATGGGGCACGCCCTGGGGCAGGGCGACGCGATCACCTGTGCGCGCGCCGACGCGGAATTCCACTCCCTGCTCATCCAGGCCGCGGGCAACCGCATGCTGGAGCACCTTTCCGGCATCGTTTCCGCCGCTCTTCAGGTCTCGGGCGGTCCGGTCACCGGCTGTGACCGGCCCAATGAGGCGTCTCTCGGCCACCACGCGCGCATCGTCGAAGCCTTGGCGACAGGTGACTCCGCGGGTGCCGAGGCGGCCATGCGGCAGCTGCTCGTTGTCCACCCTGATCGAGTGGTGCCGGCGCCGCGCGAGCACTGACTGCGGCGCGGTCAGGGTGTACGAACCATGTGTCGTCGGGCCCCTGCGGTCCGGCGGCACAATTGTGGAGGGATGTCACCCCTGGTCTGGTTCGTCGTAAATGAGGTGTGACTCGGGCCACGCGGATTGGGCGTAACACTCCTCGAAACAGCGCGATGACTTAAGAGGTGACCGCCGCGGAAGGAATACAGCAGCCATTGAGGGCGCTGTGCAGTTCTGAGGCCTAGCCCGCGCCGTCGGTACATACCCAGCCCGACGGTCGTCGGTTCCAGCCCTCTCAGGGCCGGGCCGGAAGCCGTTTCCATCGTTCCGAGAGGTTGTTCGTGTCGGCCAGCACATCCCGTACGCTCCCGCCGGAGATCGCCGAGTCCGAATCTGTCATGGCGCTCATCGAGCGGGGAAAGGCTGATGGGCAGATCGCCGGCGATGACGTGCGTCGGGCCTTCGAGGCTGACCAGATTCCGCCAACCCAGTGGAAGAACGTTCTGCGCAGCCTCAACCAGATCCTCGAGGAAGAGGGTGTGACGCTGATGGTCAGTGCCGCGGAGCCGTCCAAGCGCGCCCGCAAGAGCGTCGCAGCGAAGAGCCCGGTCAAGCGCACCGCCACCAAGACCGTCGCGGCCAAGACGACCGTGACACGGACCGTCGCGGCCACTGCCGCCCCGTCGGCCGAGACCGTGGACGCGGTGGCCGATGACGCTGCCGCGCCTGCGAAGAAGGCGGCAGCCAAGAAGACGGCTGCCAAGAAGACCGCCGTGAAGAAGACGGCGGCGAAGAAGACCGCGTCGAAGAAGGCCGGCAAGCAGGACGACGAGATCCTCGACGGCGACGACGCCGCAGAGGAAGTCAAGGCCGGCAAGGGTGAGGAAGAGGAGGGCGAGGGCGAGAACAAGGGCTTCGTCCTTTCCGATGACGACGAGGACGACGCACCTGCGCAGCAGGTCGCCGTCGCCGGCGCCACGGCCGACCCGGTCAAGGACTACCTGAAGCAGATCGGCAAGGTCCCGCTCCTCAACGCCGAGCAGGAGGTCGAGCTCGCCAAGCGCATCGAGGCGGGTCTGTTCGCCGAGGACAAGCTGGCGAATTCCGACAAGCTCGCCCCCAAGCTCAAGCGCGAGCTGGAGATCATCGCCGAGGACGGGCGCCGCGCCAAGAACCACCTGCTGGAGGCCAACCTCCGTCTCGTGGTCTCGCTGGCCAAGCGTTACACCGGCCGCGGCATGCTCTTCCTGGACCTGATCCAGGAGGGCAACCTCGGTCTGATCCGAGCCGTCGAGAAGTTCGACTACACCAAGGGCTACAAGTTCTCCACGTACGCCACCTGGTGGATCCGTCAGGCGATCACGCGCGCCATGGCCGACCAGGCCCGCACCATCCGTATCCCGGTGCACATGGTCGAGGTCATCAACAAGCTCGCGCGCGTGCAGCGTCAGATGCTCCAGGACCTGGGCCGTGAGCCCACCCCGGAGGAGCTGGCCAAGGAACTCGACATGACCCCCGAGAAGGTCATCGAGGTCCAGAAGTACGGCCGCGAGCCGATCTCCCTCCACACCCCGCTGGGTGAGGACGGGGACAGCGAGTTCGGTGACCTGATCGAGGACTCCGAGGCGGTCGTTCCGGCCGACGCGGTGAGCTTCACGCTCCTCCAGGAGCAGCTGCACTCGGTGCTCGACACTCTGTCCGAGCGTGAGGCGGGCGTGGTCTCCATGCGCTTCGGTCTCACCGACGGACAGCCGAAGACGCTGGACGAGATCGGCAAGGTCTATGGCGTGACGCGTGAGCGCATCCGTCAGATCGAGTCCAAGACGATGTCCAAGCTGCGCCACCCGTCGCGTTCGCAGGTGCTGCGCGACTATCTCGACTAGGTCGCGAAGGCACGTCGGCCGGGGGGGCCGGAGGCCGGGGGGAGAGGGGCCGGCGGTGGGTTGGGGGGGGGGGCGGGGGGCGC
>NZ_JBEOVJ010000157.1:0-6122 GCF_040295435.1 Streptomyces sp. NPDC002809 | reverse complement strand
AGAAGCGGGCGACGAGGAGGAAGCGGCAGCTGACGATGCAGGGGTGCGGTGGTGCGGAACGCTCATGCGGACTTCGCCTTCCGAGAAGTGCGACGAGTGAGGGAGCGTTCCTGCGGTGGACTGCCATGAGGCGGATGGCTGAAAAGGGTCCGGTCGTCGGATGTTCACGGCGCGGTGGGCAGGCGCCGGAAGCGGACCGGAGGGGGTAAATCGTCGGTGACGGCTGAAAGTCACCTCAGTTGGCAGGGAACCTACGGCGGGTGAAGCCGATCGGTCAAGACCCGATTCCGTCGGAATGTGATGTCCCGGTGTCCGGAGCGTCGGCGTCCTGGTCCTCGACCCAGCCCAGCGAGGCGCTGATCCGGCGGGCCGCGTCCCGCACCTGGCCGCCGAGTTCCTGGTAGCGCCAGGCCGGCAGCCCGAGCTTGAGACCGGTGATGGAGACGGCTCCGGCGCATACGGACCTGTCGTCGAAGACCGGCGCGCCGATGCAGATGATGCCCTCGGCGTCCTCCTCGTCGTCCAGGGCGTAGCCGACCCGGGCGATGTCGCGCAGATGGGACAGGAACGTCGCCCGGTCCGTGATCGTGCGGGACGTGCGCCGGGGCAGCCCGAACCGTTCGACGACCGAGGCGGCCTCGCTCTGGGGCACGGCCGAGAGCAGCGCCTTGCCCAGCCCCGTGCAGTGCGGCAGCTCGCGCTGGCCCATCCGCAGATCGAGCCGGACGCGCTGGTCGAGCTCGACCTGGTCCACCACGACCGCGTGGCCGTCCTCGGGCACGGCGAGCCTGGACGCCATGCCGGTGGCCCGGGTGAGGTCGCGCAGGACGGGGTGGGCGACCCCGCGCAGGGAGACCTGGGACCTGGCACGGTCGCCGAGCCGGGCCAGGCTCATGCCCAGCCGGTAGCGGCGGTTCATGCCCTCGCCGTCGTCCGAGACGAGGCCGTACGCGCGCAGCGTCTGGAGCATGCCGAAGGCGGCGCTCTTGGAGATGGAGCAGGCCTGGCCCACCTCGGTGACGCTCAGGCCGTTCCCCTGCGAGGGCGCGGCGAGCGCTTCGAGGATGTCCGCTGCCCTGGCCACGCTCTTGACCCAGTACTTCGGCTCTTCTGGGGCAGCACTGTTCGTCATAGCAGAACAGCTTAGTGCCTATGGGGTCGCGGAGGTGCCTGTCCGGCACTTCGGGGGGCCTTTCGTGGCAAGGAAGGCCCGGCACGCGGGGCTTGAGGCGCCCTGGAGGGGTTGACCGCTTTTCGGGCCGGACGTAATATCCAGGCACTGTTCTGCTCTACAGAACAGCGTTCTGAAAAAGCGAGACGCATCACCGAGCACCACGGATCACCCTCTTCCTGCGGCGACTGCCGGGCGGATGGCGCCAGGGACTCACGGGCCGGGCAGGGCCCGCGAAAACCGACGACTCTCGACGCAAGGAGCAAGCACCATGAGTTCAGGCCCGGTAGGCAACCAATCCGGAGCCCGACTCGCCGAGCGCGCCCGCCAGGTCGTACCCGGCGGCGTGAACAGCGGTCAGCGCAGCGTTCCCGGTCTGACCGACCTGGTCGTCACCGGGACCCACGGCGCACGGTTCCGTACCGCCGACGGACGCGAGTACACCGACTTCCACTCGGCGTTCGGCCCGCCGCTGCTCGGCCACAACGACCCCGACGTGGCCCGTGCCACCGCCGAAGCCGGCGCGACGCTGGGGCACATGGGCGTCGGCGTCACCGAGGGCGAAGTACTCCTCGCCGAACAGCTCACCGAACTGATCCCCTCGATCGAGAAGGTCCTGCTCACGAGCACCGGCAGCGAGGCGACCTTCCACGCGCTGCGCGTCTCCCGCGCCGCCACCGGACGCCGCCTCGTCGTCAAGTTCCAGGGCTGCTACCACGGTTGGCACGACGCCGTCAGCCTCAACGTCATCTCCGAGCCCTCGAAGGTCGGCGGCCACGACCCGATCTCGACCGGCATCCTCCCCGAGGTGCTCGAAGCCACCCTCGTCCTGCCGTTCAACGACAGCGAGGCCGTCCGCCGCACCTTCGCCGAACACGGCTCCGACATCGCCGCCGTCATCGTCGAACCCGTCCCGCACAACGTCGGCGCGCTCCTGCCCCACCAGGAGTTCCTCACCACGCTGCGCGAGGAGACCACGAAGGCGGGCAGCGTCCTGATCTTCGACGAGGTCATCACCGGCTTCCGCCACAGCATCGGCGGCTGGCAGCAGATCTCCGGTGTCACCCCCGACCTCACCACCCTCGGCAAGGCCATCGCCAACGGCGCCCCCGTCGGCGCGATCGGCGGCCGCGCCGACCTGATGGACCTCTTCTCGACCCGCCCCGGCGCCCCCGCCTTCTTCGCCGGCACGTACAACGGGCACCCGTCCGTCGTCGCCGCGGCCCTCGCCACTCTGCACAAGCTCCGCGAGGAGCCGGTCCACGACCACGTCTTCCGGCTCGGCGACCGCGTCCGCACCGAACTGACCGCCCTGTACGGGCGCCTCGGCGTCCCCGCGGCCGTCACCGGCTACGGCTCCGTCTTCGTCAGCTACTTCATGCCGGGCGAGGCCCCCCGTACGTATGCGGACCTGCTGAACAACGACGCCTCGATGTTCGTCGGCTACCGCCGCAAACTCCTGGACCACGGCCTGTTCGAGCTCCCGCTCAACCTCAAGCGCAGCCACATCAGCTACGCCCACACCGACGCCGACGTGGACCGCCTGATCGAGGGCACCGAGGCGGCGGTCAGGGCGGTCCTCGCCGACGGCGGCGCCCGCGACCTGGAGAACACCTCGACCATGGGCGGAGCGACCCGCTGATGCTGACCGTCAACCGCACCCGCCCCGCCGGCCCCGCCGGACGGATCACCCGCGTCGAGACCCTGATGCTCGGCACCTCCTGGCGCGACTTCGGCTACGTCCGGGTCCACACCGACGAGGGGCTCACCGGGATCGGCGAGATCACCCACCCGTACCGGGTGAGCGAGGTCTGCGCCCTCACCGAGGCCATCGCCGGACGGCACCTGATCGGCGCCGACCCCTTCGACATCGAGGAACTCTGGCTCCGCGTCTACCAGGGCGACTTCCTGCGCGGCGGCGACATGGGCGGCGTCGCCCTGTCCGGCCTCGACCAGGCGATGTACGACCTGATGGGCAAGGCGCTCGGAGTCCCCGCCTACCGGCTGACCGGCGGCGCCTGCCGCGACGACGTCCGGGTGTACGCCAACGGCTGGTACACCGGCGAACGCGAGCCCGGGACCTTCGCAGCCAAGGCCAAGGAAACCGTGGCCAAGGGCTACACGGCCCTCAAGTTCGACCCCTTCGGCCCCGGCCTGCACGAGCTGGAACGGGCCGAACTGCGCCGCTCCATCGATCTCGTCGCCGCGGTCCGCGAGGCCGTCGGCCCGGACACCGACCTCTTCATCGAGGGCCACGCCCGGTTCGCCATGCCGACCGCCGCCCGGCTGGTGCGGGAGCTGGAGCCCTTCGACATCGGCTGGTTCGAGGAGCCGATGCCCTGGACGCACATCGAGCGGTACGCGGAACTGCGGCAGCGCGCCGCGTTCCCCATCTCCGGCGGTGAGCACTTCCACAACCGCTACGAGTACAAGCAGCTCTTCGCCACGAACGCCGTCGACATCATCCAGCCCGACCTCTCCATGGCCGGCGGCTTCACCGAGGTCAGGAAGCTCGCCGCGATCGCCGACACCCACGGCATGCTCGTCGCCCCGCACAACTCCAACTCCCCGCTCTGCACCACCGTCTCGGTGCACGCGGCGCTCGGAATCCCCAACTTCAAGATCCTCGAAACCTTCGACGGGCTCCTGGAGCCGTTCGTCTTCGACGCCCTCAAGGGCACCCTTCCGATGGAGGACGGCCGCATCGGCCTGCCGACCGCCCCCGGGCTCGGCGTCGAACTCGTCGACGAGGTATTCGAGGAGCACCCGCCCAGCCACCGCTTCTGGAACATGTTCGCGGACGGCTGGGAGAAGCGGAACCGCACATGATCGTCGACGTCCACTCCCATCTCTTCCGGCACAGCCACGACTTCACCGACCCGTTCAGCTCCGACTCCGCCCGCGCCCACGCGGGCGAGGTCGATCTCACGGTGAACTGGGAGGAGTACGCCGCCACCGCACCCGAGTCCACCCGCACGATCGTCGTCGGAGGCAAGGCGCGCCGCAGCGGGCTCTGGGTCGACGACGCCGCCGTGGCCGCGTATGTCGGAGAGCACCCCGACCGGCTGATCGGCTACCTGGCGCTCGACCCCACCCAGCCGGGCTGGCAGGAGGAACTGCGCTACGGCCACCAGGAGCTCGGCCTGCGCGGCATCAAGCTGATGCCGATGTACGCGGGCTTCGACCCGGCGGCGGAGGAGTACGACGAGCTGTACGCGTACGCCGAACGGCACGGGCTGCCGCTCCTGGTGCACACCGGCACGACCTTCGTCTCCAGCGCGCCGCTGGAGTGGGCGATGCCCCGGCACCTGGACGCCGTCGCCATCCGCCACCCGGAACTGCGGATGGTCCTCGCCCACCTCGGCCACCCCTTCGAGGGCGAGTGCATCGCGGTCATCCGCAAGCACCCGCACGTGTACGCCGACCTCAGCGCCCTGCACTACCGGCCCTTCCAGCTCTGGCACAGCCTCCGGCTGGTCCAGGACTACGGGGTATTCCACAAGGTGCTGTTCGGCAGCGACTACCCGTTCACGACGGTCGACGACTCGGTGAAGGGGCTGCGGGAGATCGCCCGCATCCCCGGCATCCCCGGTCTGCCGCCGCTGGACGCGGACGCGATCGAGGAGATCATTCACCGGCCCTCGCTCGATCTGCTGGGCCTGGGGGGTGTCTGACACATGCCTGCGGCGTCGCGGTGTCCGGCACGCACGCTCGCCGCGGTGCCGAAAAGCCCACGTGGCTCCGTCACGAGGGAGTACCGGCGCCTTGCGATCGCACGCACCGGGCACCGCTCCCCCTTCCGCACCCATGTGCCGGACACCCCCTGACGGCTGACCGGGCCGTTCCCCACAGCCTGCGGGCCGGCACCCGGGTCACCCCCCCGGTACCCGGTGCCGGTCCGCAGCCGGGCCGCCGCGCTCCCCCTGTTGTGTCCCCCGCGCGGCGGCCCACCTCTCGTCCCTCCCCGTCCGAAGGAATCCCGTCATGACCGCAGCCGTCCCGCCCCGCGGCACCGACCGCTTCGACCTGACCGGCCGCACCGCGGTCGTCACCGGAGCCGCCCGGGGCCTCGGCCGGTCCTTCGCCGTCGGGCTCGCCGAGGCGGGCGCGGATCTGGTCCTGGTCGACCTGCCCGGCGCCGAGGGCATCACCGAGACCGCCGCGGCGATCGAGGCGCTCGGCCGGCAGTGCCGCGTACACGGACAGGACCTCGCGGACATCGAGGCGCTGGCCGGCTTCGTCGACAGGGTGCGCGCCGAGTCCGGCCCGCTGCACATCCTGGTCAACAACGCGGGCACGGCCGCCCTGGAACGCTTCAACGAGATCACCCCGGCCGGCTGGGCACGCATCATGCGGGTCAACGTCGACGCGGTGTTCTTCCTCAGCCAGCGCATCGCCGAGCACATGACGGCCGACTCCGTCGCCGGCCGCATCATCACCATCACCTCGAAGAACGCCCTCGTGGCGGAGGCCGGCCTGGCCCACTACAACGCCTCCAAGGCCGCCGCCCAACTGCTCACCGAGACCCTGGCGGTCGAACTGGCCCCGCACGGCATCACCGCCAACACCCTGGCCCCCGGCATGGTCGAGACCCCCATCGACGGCGAGTTCCCCTTCGACCGGGAGGCCTTCGAGTCCGCGTACCGCGAGCGGATCCCGCTCGGCAGGTACGCGCAGCCCGACGAATGCGTGGGCGCGCTGCTGCTGCTGGCCTCGGACGCGGGGGCGTACCTCACGGGTGCGCGCCTCGTCGTGGACGGGGGAGTGCTGGCCGACCAGATGCCGCGGATGCGCTTCATGCCGCCGTACCGCAACACCATCTGACCGGGACCGGCCGTCGGTCCGGTTCCCCACTGATCCTCATCGAGCACGCATCGACCACGCGAGGAGCACCTCCGTCATGCCCGTCAATGCCTCGTCCCCCGCTCCGTCCGCCGTGCCGCCCGCTTCC
>NZ_JBEOVJ010000156.1:0-6409 GCF_040295435.1 Streptomyces sp. NPDC002809 | reverse complement strand
CGTCTCGGCGATGGCCGCGTCCTGCGACGACGACCCCGCGAACGAGTACCCGGCCTGCCACGTCCACCAGCAGGACTGGGGCGTCCCCGTCAGCGCCCACCGGCCGCATGCACCGCAAGGGGGATCCGGGACCGCTCACGGCTCAGCCGTTCACAGCCCGACGTCGCGGCCGTTGATGTCGGCGAGGGACTCGCGGCGTATCAGCAGCCGGGCGCGGCCTTCGTGGACGGCGGCCACGGGCGGGCGGCCGACCGCGTTGTAACTGGACGCCATGGAGAGGTGGTAGGCGCCCGCGACCGGGATGGCCACCAGGTCTCCCGGGTGGACGTCGCCCGGCAGCGCCGCATCGGCGGCGAGTACGTCACCCGCCTCGCAGTGGCGGCCGACGACCGTCGCCGTGCAGGGTTCGGCCGTCGAGCGGCGGCCGATGAGGCGGGGCGCGTAGCGGGCGCCGTACAGCGCGGGCCGTGGGTTGTCGCTCATTCCGCCGTCCACGGCCACGAAGACGCGGTCGCCGGTGCGCTTGACGGCGAGCACCCGGTAGAGCGCCACGCCCGCGGGCCCCACCAGGGCGCGGCCGGGTTCGATGGTGAGACGGGGTGCGGGGATACCGGCGGCGGCGCAGCTCGTGGCCAGTTCGCGGCGGAGGCGGTCGCCGAGCGAAGGGATGTCGAGCGGGTCCTCGCCGGGACGGTAGGCGACGGCGTGGCCGCCTCCCATGTCGAGCTCGGGCAGCGCGATTCCGTGCTGGCGGTGGACCTGGGCCAGGAGTCCGACCATGCGTCGGAGCGCGGTCAGGTAGGGCTTGACCGCGGTGATCTGTGAGCCGATGTGGCAGTGCAGTCCGACCAGTTCGAGGTGCGGCTGGTCGAGGATCCGGGCGATGGCGTGCTGGGCGCTGCCGTCGGTGAGGGAGAGCCCGAACTTCTGGTCGTCCGTGCCGGTGCGGATCGCGGCGTGGCCGCCCGCGCCGACCCCTGGGATCACGCGCACCAGCACCTTCTGCCGGGCGCCGTGCGGGACGAGCGCGGCGAGCCGGGCGATCTCCCACGCGCTGTCGATGACGATCCTCCCGACGCCGAGACGCAGCGCGGTGCTCAGGTCGTCCGGGCTCTTGGCGTTGCCGTGCAGCACGATGCGGGCGGGAGGAAAGCCGTTGGTGACGGCGAACTCCAGCTCACCGGCCGAGCAGACGTCCAGGCCGAGGCCCTCCTCCCGTACCCAGTGCAGGAGGGCGCGGCAGAGGAACGCCTTCGCCGCGTAGACGACGTCGGTGTCCGGGAAGGCCCGCAGGTAGGTACGGCAGCGTTCCCGGACCTCGCCCTCGTCGAGGAGGTAGACCGGCGTCCCGAACCGCTCGGCGGCCTCGACGAGCGAGACACCTCCCACCGCGACATCGCCGCGGGCGGTGAGCCGTGCGGAGGCGGGCCAGACGGAAAGACCTGCGGTGTTGCCCGGCGGCACGGGGACCGCGTGCGGCATCGTCGGTACCGATGTCGGAGCCGACAGGGCCGGCAGTGTGGTGTTCATGTTGTTCCCCCGCCGGTCAAGAGGTCGATGCGGACAACGACGGTGCGCTGCTCGCGCGCAGCGCTCGGACCGGTCGCGGCTCCCGTGCCGGACGGCGCTCGCGCCGGGGTTCGGCGGCGGCGAGGCCGCGGGGCCCGGGGGCGGTCATCAGCGGGTCGACGGTGAGGCCGACGACGCCCAGGGGCGCGACGAGCGCGCGCAGCGCCGGCTCGGAGAGCCGGATCCAGGCCTGCTGCCGCCCCAGGGTCCGGGTCAGCCGTGACTCCTCGGTGAAGGCGACCGCGGTACGGCCGCCGAGAGGCGTACGGAAGAGGCGGGCGCAGCAGCCCACCGGTCCCGGCCGGACCGGAACGAACAACGTTCCGGCCCGGTTCGGTTCAAGGGGGTCGGAGTCCTCTGCGCACTGGCTGTCGTTCATGGCACTCCTCATGGAGACGGATCGGCGCCCCGGTCTGCCGGCAAGCCGGGGCATGACTTCGACGCTATGCCCGCCCCCACCGGATCGGAGGTGCCCGTTGGCGGACCCTTGATCCCGAACGCCCGACCCTTGACGCGCGATTGACGGCGGCCGCCCGCAGCGGCTCGTCCGTCGCCGCCCACCCCACCGGCCGGCGACGGGCCATCCGCCCCCTGCACGCCTGACATCTCGTGGCGCCACGCGACACCACGCGACACCACTCGGCACCACTCGGCACCACGAGGCACCATCTGGCACCGTCTGGCGCCATTCCACGCCACCCGAGAGGGATGGACCTCTCCGACACCACCGCCAGCCAGGCGGACTCCAGTCTATTTACGCAGGTCAGACACTATCTACCGGATACGACTCCAAAGACTGCGCCACACGGCTTGCGCATGGCGCCACGATGGTGCCAAGATGGCGTCATGGACCTCACCCCGTATGTCGACACCCTCCGCCGCGAACTTGCAGTGGCCGCCGAGGCCGGCGGCGACGAAGCCCGCGCACTGGCAGAGAGGCTCACCGCCCCTCTGGAGTCGGCGACCCGGCTGACCATGCTCAACGTGCTCTCCGCCGCGATGGACGAGATCACCCGCGAACTCGCGCCCGGCTCGGTCGACGTACGACTGCGCGGGCTCGACCCCGACTTCGTGGTGACTCTGCCGGCCGCCGGCATCGCCCCCGCGGAGCCCGCCGCGCCCGCCGAGCCGCTCAAGGCCCCGGCCCCGGCGGACGGCGAGGAGGGCGGCACCGCACGCGTCAACCTGCGCCTGCCGGCCCACCTCAAGGCGCGCGCCGAGGAGACCGCGAGCCGCGAGGGCCTGTCGGTCAACGCATGGCTGGTGCGCGCCGTGTCGGCCGCGGTCGACGGCGGCACCGGGCCACGCACGACAGAGAAGAGCCAGACGCTCGGACAGGGCTACACGGGCTGGGTGCGCTAGCTCACCCCCGCCTGCACGACTTCACCCACACCACGTCCCACCAGCGGGGACGCCCTGAGGACTCAAGAGGACGGGACAGCCATGCCTTCTTTCGACACCCCCGAAGCGATCTCGGTCACCGCGCACGTGGAGGCCGGTTCCATCCAGTTCACCGCCGGCGACCGCCCCGACACCGTCGTCGAGGCGCGGCCCCGCGACCCGAAGAAGGACCAGGACACCCGGGCGGCCGAGCAGACCGAGGTCACCTACGTGGGCGGCGTACTGACCATCCGGACACCCAAGCAGCGCTACCTGATCGGACGCACCGGCACCGTCGACGTGACCGTCGAACTGCCGACGGGCTCGCGCATCGACGTCACCGGCGCCTGGGCCCAGGTGCTCGGCGAGGGCCGGCTGGGCGAGGTCCGCGTGAAGACCTCGTCGGGCGACGTCCGACTCGACACGACCGGCCCGCTGCACCTGACCGCTTCGCACGGCTCGATCACCGTGGACCACGTGGAGGGCAAGGCCGAGATCACCACCAGCTCGGGCAGCCTGCGCGTCGGCCTCGTCAACGGATCCGCCGTCCTGAAGAACTCGCACGGCACCACGACCGTCGGCGCCGCGACCGGCGATCTGCGGGTGAGCGGCTCCAATGGCGACATCGACATCACCCGCGCCGAAGGATCGGTCACGGCCACCACTGCCCACGGCACCCTGCGAGTGGCGGAGATCGCCCGCGGAACAGCCCAGTTGGAGACGAACCACGGAGCCATCGAGGTCGGCATCCGCGAGGGCACGGCCGCCTGGCTCGACGTCAACTCCGGAGCCGGCCAGGTACGCAACACCCTCACCGCCTCCGAGACCCCGGCGGAGACCGAGGACACCGTCAAGGTCCACGCCCGCACCCGGTTCGGCAACATCGACATCCGCCGCGCCAAGGCCTGACCCCGGGGCGGCCGCCCCGGTCCACCCGGTCCTGCCGGGCAGCCGGCCTCGGTCCGCCCTCGGTCCGCCCAGCCCCACCGGGCAGTCACCCCCGGTCCGCCCGGTTCCGCCGGGCGGGCGGCGCCGGTCCGCCCGGTCCACGGGGCAGTCGGCCCCGTCGCCCGGCTCCCCGGGCCGCGCGCCCGGCCCAATCCTCCGGCCCAATCCTCCGGCCCGATCCTCCGACCCGATCCCCCGACCCAGCCCAGCCCCGCCCAGCCGCTTTCAGCCCTCGAACGGGAGAGCCCCATGCCTTTTCCTGTCATGCTCACGTCCAGAAAGGGTGACGGCCGTCCGTCGCCGGACGCCGTCTCCGCCGTCGGTCTGCGCAAGTCGTACGGCGACAAGGTCATCCTCGACGGGATCGACCTGCACATCCCCGCCGGCACCGTGTTCGCGCTGCTCGGCCCGAACGGTGCAGGCAAGACCACCGCCGTGAAGATCCTCTCCACCCTCGTCACCGCCGACGCCGGCCGGATTCACGTCGGCGGCCACGACCTGGCCGCCGACCCGCAGGCCGTGCGTGCCGCGATCGGCGTCACCGGGCAGTTCTCCGCCGTCGACGGACTCATCACCGGCGAGGAGAACATGCTCCTCATGGCCGACCTGCACCACCTCTCCAAGCAGGAGGGGCGACGGGTGACCGCCGAACTCCTCGAACGCTTCGACCTGGTGGAGGCCGCGACGAAGCCCGCCTCCACCTATTCCGGTGGCATGAAGCGCCGCCTGGACATCGCCATGACCCTGGTCGGGAACCCGCGGATCATCTTCCTCGACGAGCCGACGACCGGCCTCGACCCCCGCTCGCGGCACAACATGTGGCAGATCATCCGCGGGCTCGTCTCGGACGGGGTCACCATCTTCCTCACCACCCAGTACCTGGACGAGGCCGACGAACTCGCCGACCGCATCGCGGTGTTGAACGACGGAAAGATCGCCGCCGAGGGCACCGCCGACGAACTCAAGCGAATCGTCCCCGGCGGACACGTCCGGCTCCGCTTCACCGACCCGGCCGCCTACCGGTCCGCCGCTTCGGTTCTCGGCGAGGTCACCAGGGACGACGATTCCCTCTCCCTGCAGATCCCCAGCGACGGCACCCAGCGCGAACTGCGCGCCGTCCTCGACTGGCTGGACACCGCCGGCATCGAGGCCGACGAACTGACCGTGCACACCCCCGACCTCGACGACGTGTTCTTCGCCCTGACAGGCAGCAGCCGGCAGGCGCAGGCCGACCAGCCCAAGGAGACAGCCCGATGAGCACCCTGCCCCTCGCCGTACGCGACTCCAGCACCATGCTCCGCCGCAACCTCCTGCACGCCCGCCGCTACCCCTCGCTCACCCTGAACCTGCTCCTCACCCCGATCATGCTGCTCCTGCTCTTCGTCTACATCTTCGGCGACGTCATGAGCGCCGGCATCGGCGGCGGCAACGCCACCCGCTCCGACTACATCGCCTACATCGTCCCCGGCCTCCTGCTGATGACCATCGGCAGCACCACGATCGGCACGGCGGTCTCCGTCTCCAACGACATGACCGAAGGCATCATCGCCCGCTTCCGCACCATGGCCATCCACCGCGGTTCCGTACTCGTCGGACACGTCGTCGGCAGCGTCCTGCAATGCATCGCCAGCGTCGTCCTCGTCGGCGCCGTCGCCGTGGCCATCGGGTTCCGCTCCACCGACGCCACCACCCTGGAGTGGCTCGCCGCGTTCGGACTCCTCGTCCTCTTCGCCACGGCCTTCACCTGGATCGCCGTCGGCATGGGCCTCATCAGCCCCAACGCCGAAGCCGCCAGCAACAACGCACTCCCCATGATCCTGCTGCCCCTCCTGTCCAGCGCCTTCATCCCCGTCGACACCATGCCCGGCTGGTTCCGGCCGATCGCCGAGTACCAGCCCTTCACCCCGGCGATCGAGACCCTCCGGGGCCTGCTGCTGGGCAGCGAGATCGGCCACAACGGGTGGCTCACCCTCGCCTGGTGCCTGGGCCTCACCGCCCTCGGCTACTTCTGGTCGACCTCGAAGTTCAACAGCGACCCGGTCTGAGGGCTGTCCCGTTCGGCGCACGCCGGCACCGGAGACCCCACAACTCGCCCCGCCCCAGGGCGGCGTACTCCGACACCACGTCGGTGTACGCCGCCCCGGACCCGTTTCACGTACTCGTACCGGGCGACGGGCGACGGGCGACGGGCGACGGGCAACGCCTGCCGGGAGCGGCACCAGCAGGGGGCGGGCCGGAAGTTCGCTTCGGGGCGGCCAGGACCCACGCGGCGAAGGCATCGACGCCATCCACCACCACTTCGAAGCACGGGGAGTCGAACAGGTCGAAAGTGCGCTGCCCGCCCGGCAGTTAGGCGTAGGACAGGGTGCTGTCCGAGACGTGGCGCAGTCGGGCGACGAAGTTCCGGGCACCCTCGACGGTTCCCGGCGCGTCCTCGGCGCCGTGAACCGTCGAGGATCGGCGGCGAACCTGAGTGGACGCATCCCTGGCGGTGGGGGATCATCCGATCCCC
>NZ_JBEOVJ010000155.1:0-6806 GCF_040295435.1 Streptomyces sp. NPDC002809 | reverse complement strand
CAAACCACTCTCCCCCCCCCCCCCCCTCTCCCTAGCGGGCGCGGGGCGCACCCCCCGTAGGGCAACGGGGGGCCGGGGGGGCCGGGGGGCGCCCCCCCCGGTCCCCGCACCCCTCACGCGGAGGCCGCGCCCGGGACGGGGCGATGTGTTCGGGCGCGCACCGTCACGGGGTGTTGTTGGCCAGGGCCAGCAGGCGGGAGCGGTCACCGCTGAAGCGGTCGCGGTCGACGTTGCCGGAGACACCGTTCACCGCGCCGGTGGAGGTGTACTGCCAGACCGTGTAGTAGGGGAAGCCCGTCGGGATGCTGGGGGTGCCGGTGGTCCAGTTCGCGACCCACAGCGGGCTGAGGGCGGACATGCCGCTCCAGCCTCCGGTGCAGGTGTTCCACCAGCTCGGGCTGGTGTAGATCACGACGTCACGGCCTGTGCGGGCCTTGTACTTGTTGTAGAAGTCGAGGACCCACTGCCGCATGCCGGCCTGGGAGTAGCCGTAGCAGGTGCCCTCGATGTCCAGCACTCCGGGGAGCGTGAGGTTGTCGCGGGACCATGCGCCGCCGTTGCTCGCGAAGAAGTCCGCCTGGGCCGCGCCACCGGAGACGTCCGGCCGCGCGTAGTGGTACGCGCCCCGGATCACACCGGCGTTGTAGGCGTTCAGGTAGTTGGCGCTGAACGTCGGGTCCTTGTACGAGAGGCCCTCGGTCGCCTTCATCCAGGCGAACTCGATGCCCGCGCCGCGGACCGAGCTCCAGTTGATGCCACCCTGCCAGCTGGAGACGTCGACACCCTCGGGGTTCGCCTTGAGGTTGGCGTCCGCCCGGGCGCCGAGGTGCAGTTGACGGGTGTCCGGCTTGAAGTCCTTGCTGTCCTGGACGTAGCCGACACCCATGTACCCCTTGCCGTAGGGCACGGGGTTGTCCGGCTGAGGGGCCGACGAGGCGGTGCCGGACATCAGACCGAGCAGCAGCGCGGCGCTCATGCCGACGACACCGGCCGCGGTGAGTCTCTTCTGGGTGCGCTTGAGGGAAACGATCCGGGGGAACATGGCGGCCTCCTGCTTGTGGGGGGAGTTGCGTCCGGCGACGTTCTACGCGCGTCGAGTTGTCGCGAACACGACATAGTCAGCCACAGGAGCGGGCGTGCGGTAAATAGTTTTCGTCTTTCGTTAGTGGTCTAGACCTGCATCCGCCGCGCTGAGCTGTACGAACGGCCGGCGCCGGGCGGAAGTTTCTCGAACTGACGGGTCCGCCCGACGACGCTCCGCCCCAAGGAGGCCCAGGCGCGTGGCGGCGAGGTAGATGCGGCGGGTCGGAATCTCGCTGTCGTACGACTCGCGAACCGTGCAGTCGTCGATGCGGAAGCCCGCGTCCCCGGCCGCCGCCCGGAGCTCGTACTCCGTGAACTCCGCCCAGTACACCCGCAGATCACCGCCGAGCGGATCGTCGACGACGCCGTCGTGCGCCCCCTCCTTCGCCACGATCAGCAGCTGGCCGCCCGGGCGGATCGCCGCGGCCCATGACATCAGGGTGCCGCTCAGTTCCCGCTTGGGCCGGTCGTGGAGCGAGTAGTACGAGACCAGCCCGTCCAGCCGCTCCCCCGCGATGTCCTGCTGGTCCATGACCGCGAACCGGCACCCGGGCCTCTCCCGCCGCGCGAGGGCGACGCAGCGCGGCGAGAGGTCGATGCCCAGCACGTCGAGACCACGGGACGTCAGGAGCTCCGCCACATGGCCGCAGGGTCCGCAGCCGGCGTCGTACACCCTGCCGCCCTCGGAGACGCGCGCGGCGAACGCGTTCAGGGCATCCAGATCGAAGGGCTTGCCTTCCAACTCGTCGCGGAACAGGCGGAGATAGTGGTCCGCGCGCGCGTCCCACGTACGGACGACGTCGGCGGCGCTGCCGGGCTCCGGCTCGGAGGAGAACGCGTCTGGCATGGTCACGAATGTAGTGCGGCGGTGTCCGGCGCGGGCCTCCCCGGAGGGCGCCGGGACGCACCGCCGCCTCGCGGGCCTCCCCGGTAGGCGCCGGGACGCACCGCCGCCCGCTCAGTGCGGGCGCGGGATCAGCAAGGGCGGCAGCAGGGCCGTCGCGGCGGACACGAACAGATGCCGTTCACGCGGGGCCGGGAGCGAGGGCCACGCCTCGACGATGACCGCCTCGCCGTGCGCCATGAACCGGCTGGTGGCCTCGACGCGCCAGGCGAGCGGGCCGTCATGGCCGGGTACGGCCTCCGGACTGCGTTCCGGGAGGGTGGCGGGGGCCCACGGCATGTCCTCAGGGATGACGGGGAGCTGGTTCTCGTGGATGAACGCTTCCTGGGCGAAGCCGCTCAGCCCCGTGGCCGGCGGCGTCGGGATGAACGCGGTCAGCGGCGCCCGGATCGCCGGGGCCGGCCCGATCATCGTCACCGGCATCGAAGAGGGGAAGACGGAGCACGCCAAGGCGTCCGGCGTGACGCACGTCGTCAACTCCCGCTCGGCCGGGCCGGGTCTGGGCGGTCCGCGACCTCATCACCGTTTCCCCCTCACACCGTCGGACCGGCCGGGCCAGGCGAAGGCCCGGCCCGGCACTCCTTCCGCAGGTCAGTCCAGACGCCGGCGCAGCCACCAGGCGCTGAACCCGGCGAGGATGCCCGCGAGCGCGACGAAGATCCCCGTCTCGATCCACTGGAAGGTCCAGTAGCGGTTCCCTGGCTGGTACTCCACCGCAACGTGGAAGTCCGACTTCGCGAAGCAGCGCACCGGGTCGGTCTCCCGTGCGGCACAGCCCGCGCTGCCGCGCATCTCCTCACCGTCGGAGTTCAGTACGGGGCCGAGGCCGGACAGGACCCAGGCCCCGGGCCTGGACAGGCCGACCTTCACCTGGGCGTTCTCCCCGTCGCCCGACAGCATGATGTCGGTGGCGCTCCAGGCGGCCCCCTCTGCCGGTCTCCCCTCCTGCGCCGCCATGCCGAGGCCGGCGAGTGCCACCTCAGCCCGTACCGGATCCATGAGCAGCGGCCGGATCGCGTACGGCATGAGGATCTGGACCGCGGCGAAAAGGGCGAGCGTGACCGCCATCGCGGGGACCGTCCGGCGGATCAGCAGGCCGGCGCAGACTCCGACGGTGAAGGCGAAGGCGGCGTAGCCGATTGGTGCGACGCCCCGGCCGTCGAACAGCAACGGATCGAAGCGGTTGCTGATGATCTCGTCGAGCGGGCGGGCCCACCAGGTCACCATGAGGCTGAGCAGACCGGTGACGGCGACGGACGACAGACCCACGGCCGTGAGCTTCACGGCGAGCCAGCGGCTGCGGCTGATGCTCTGGTTCCAGATCAGCCGGTGCGTGCCCGTCTCCAGCTCCCGGGCGATGAGCGGCGCACCCCAGAAGATCCCTATGACACCCGGCACGACGACGAGCAGTCCCGTGACGAGGGCGGCCAGGGACTCGTACTCGTGGACGAACGCGTTCTTGGCCGCTTCGCAGGTGGTGGAACAGCCGGCCACATCACCGTCGTACGAGCTCCGCATCTGCGTCCCCGTGATCACGAGGGTGATCCCGACCGCGGCCAGTGCTGCCAGGGCCACGAGGGTCTGAACGCGGTACTGGCGCCAGGTCAGCCAGATCATCGCTGTGCCTCCGGGGTCGTCGTGGCGGCGGCGGTTCTGCCTTCGGCCATGTAGGTGAGGACCAGGTCCTCCAGATCGAGGGGTTCCAGGACCCAGGCGGGATCGTGGAGAGCGGTATCGGCCCGCACCACGAAGGTGCTCTGGCGTTCGGTATGGGCGGCCTGGAGCACCCGCATCTCCTCCGGGAGGCTCTCCGCGTCACGGCGGGCCGTGGTCAGCCGGAAGTGGGTGGCGGTCAAGTCGTCCACGTCTCCGGCGAGCTGGACCCGGGAGGCGACCAGGGAGATCAGATGGTCGCAGACCCGCTCCAGGTCCGAGACCAGGTGCGAGGAGAGGATGACGGTGGTGCCGTGCTCGGCGACGTGCTCCATGAGCCCCTGGAGGAATTCGCGGCGCGCCAACGGGTCGAGGGCTGCGACGGGTTCGTCCAGGATCAGCAGTTCGGGGCGTTTGGCGACGGCGAGCGTCAGCGCGACCTGGGCCCGCTGACCGCCGGAGAGCCTGCCGACCCGCTGGGCGGGGTCGAGGCCGAGGTCCCGGATCCGGCCCTCCGCCAGGCTCTTGTCCCAGGTGGGGTTGAGGCGGGCGCCAAGGTGCAGATGGTCGGCGATGGACAGCCCGGTGTACGTGGGGGTGTCCTGGGCGACGAAGCCGACCTTGGCCAGTTGGGCCGCGTCGGCGGCGGGGCGCCCGCCGACGACCTCGATGGTGCCCGAAGTCGGGGTGATCAGCCCGCAGACGAGTTGCAGGAGCGTCGACTTCCCTGCCCCGTTGGGGCCGACCAGACCGACCACCCGGCCGGCGGGCACGCTGAGCGTGCAGTCGGAGAGTGCCTGGCGGCGGCCGTATCGCTTGCCCAGGCCGATGGCTTCCAGAATGGCGGTCATTGCTCCTCTTCGGTGGCTGTACGGAACGTGCTCAGGAACAGGGCCTCGATGCTTTCCTCGTCCAGTCCGGCGGCCCGGGCCCTCGTCAGCCATCCGCGCAACTCCTGGCGCAGGGGCTCGTGCTGGGACAGCGATGCGTCGCTGAGGGTGCTCGACACGAAGGTGCCGACGCCGGGCTTCTTGGTCACCAGGCCCTCGTACTCGAGCTCCCGGTACGCCTTGAGCACGGTGTTCGGATTGATCGCCACCTTCGCCGCGACGTCCTTGACCGTGGGCAGGCGATCCCCCTCGAACAACAGCCCCAGGCGCATGGCCTGTCGGACCTGGTGAACCAGTTGCAGGTACGGCGCGACGCCGGACCGGGCATCGAGGTGGAACTCGATCACCGTCGCCTCTATTCATCTAGGGTCCTAGCACTATAGGACTCTGGCGGTATGTCACGTCAAGGATCGGCGCGAGCCGGCGAAGGCCACGCGGTCCCCCACTCGATCGAGTGGACGTGTCCGGCCAAAGCCGTGATTCAGGTGATATCCCTCCGAACCAGAAGCGATCATTCGGCGGTGATCTCAACCTTCCGGACGGCACGCCGTCCCAAGTACCCGCTCCTGGCCGGGCTCGGCTCTCTCGCCGCGCTGGCCCTGCTCCCCGCGCTCCCCGCCGCCGCCGCACCGTCCGCCGACGCGTCGCCGCGGGCCACCGGGTTCGCCTCGCCCCGCGAGGTGACCACAGCCGAGCGCAGGACCTCCGCGTACCTCGACGCGTCGCAGGGCAGGCCCGAGCGGCTGAAGGCCTTCTTCGAGGCGCTGCCCAAGGGCGGCGACCTCCACAACCACCTGTCGGGCGCGGCCTCGACGGAGTACCTGATCAAGCTCGCGATCGATCGGGGCCTGTGCATCGACGCGACGATGACGGCTGTCGCGCCGCCCTGCGGTACGGGCACGCGGCCCGCCGCCGACGCGCGGACGGACTCCGGCTTCCGGCAGCAGATCATCCGGGCCTGGTCCATGCAGGACTTCCCCGCCGGCGAGTCCGGGCACGACCACTTCTTCGACACCTTCGGCAAGTTCGGCCTGGCGACGTCGGACCGGGGCAAGCTGCTGGCCAATGTGGCCAACACCGTGGTGAAGCAGAACCAGTTCTATCTGGAGACCATGGTCACCCCGGCCTCGGACAGTGCCAGGAAGCTTGCCGAAGAGGTGGGTTACGACGCAGACCTTGCCGCCTTCCACCGCAAGCTCCTGGCCGGAGGAAAGCTCGACCGGGTGGTGAACGAGGCGGTCCAGGAGGCCGACGACGCCAACGCGCAGTTCCGCGCGACCGCGCACTGCGACACCGCCCGCCCCGACCCGGGCTGCCGGCTGCCCGTCCGCTGGATCTCCCAGGTCTCCCGGGGCAGTTCCCCGGCGCGGGTGTTCACGCAGATGGCGGTCGGCCTGCGGCTGGCCGAGCGTGACCCGAGGTTCGTCGCGGTCAACCTCGTACAGCCGGAGGACTGGGACAGCTCGCTGAGCAACTACAGCCTCCAGATGCGGATGCTGCAGTACCTGCGCGGCCAGTACCCGGACACCCACCTCACCCTGCACGCCGGTGAGCTGGCCCCCGGTCTGGTCAAGCCCGAGGACCTGACCTTCCACATCCGCGAGGCGGTCCTCGTCGCCGGCGCCGAACGCATCGGCCACGGCGTCGACCTGGTCCACGAGGACGACTGGCGGCAGCTCGCCCGGACCATGGCACGGCGCCAGGTCGCGGTCGAGGTCCCGTTCTCCAGCAACAAGCAGATCCTCGGCATCGCGGGCGCCGACCACCCGTTCAACGCCTACCGCCGGTACGGCGTCCCGGTGGTCCTGTCCACCGACGACCCGGGTGTCTCGCGGATCGACATCAGCCACGAGTACCAGTACGCCGCCCAGACGTACGACCTCGGCTACACCACCCTGAAGGACCTGGCCCGCGCCTCGCTGGAGTACGCCTTCCGCGACGGCCGCAGCCTGTGGGCCTCCGGTTCCGCCCCTGCCGGATACCGGACGGTCCCCGCCTGCCGCGGTGAACGCCCCGGCGCCGTCCGCCCGGGCGCGCGCTGCGGCCGCTACCTCGCCGACAACCCGAAGGCCGCGACGCAGTGGCGTCAGGAGACGGCCTTCGCCGCCTTCGAGCGCGACCACGCCGGCCGCCGCTGACTCGGGCCGACCGGCACAAGGGGTGGGGGGGGGGGGGGCCCCCCCCCCCCCCCCCCCACGCCCCCCGGGGGGGGGGGGACCACGGCACGCCCCCACCACAAGGGGGGGTGGGGGGCACAGGGAGGGGGGGCGGGGCGC
>NZ_JBEOVJ010000154.1:0-6815 GCF_040295435.1 Streptomyces sp. NPDC002809 | reverse complement strand
CGCATACTGGATGTATTCGGACGTTCCGACAACGCGGCGAGGCGCCGTAGCTGTCGTCGCGCGCCCGCCAGGGATTACGGGACAGCCCTTAGTCGGCGACGCTCAGCGCCCCGACCGGGCAGACGTTGACGGACTCCAGGACTTCGTCGCGCAGCTTCTCGTCCGGTGTCTCGATCAGCAGGACCACCTTGCCGTCCTCGTCGTTCTGGTCGAACACGGCGGGCGAGGTGATCACACAGGAACCGGCGGCGACACAACGCTCTTTGTCGACGATCACACGCATGGAAGGACTCCTTTACCAGGTAACCGGCAGCTCGTGGACGCCGTCGATGAGGGCGTTGGCCTTGAAGGGCAGTTCGTCCAGAGCCGCGTCGAGACGCAGTCCGGGGATACGCCGCAGCAGGGTCGTGAAGACGACCTCCAGCTGCATGCGGACGAGCATCTGGCCTGCGCACTGGTGGCGTCCGAAGCCGAACGCCACGTTGTGGCGTGCCTCGCGGCGGGTCAGGTCGAGGGTGTTGGGGTCCTTGAAGACCGCCGGGTCGTGGTTGGAGGCCGAGAGCGAGCAGATGACGCCCTCGCCCTTGCGGATCAGCTGGCCGCCGATCTCGGCGTCCTCCAGCGCGACGCGGACGGTGCCGTGGTCGGAGATGCTGGAGTAGCGCGACAGCTCGTCGACGGCCTGGCCCGAGAGTTCGGGGTGTGCGCGCAGCCAGTCGGCCTGCTCGGGGTGCTGGAGGAGGACGAGGGCGCCGATGGTGATGCCGTTGACGGTGCTCTCGTGGCCGGCGGCGATCATGGCCCGTACCAGGGCGCTGATGTCGGCCGGTTCCAGTTCGTTCTTCTGGTCGTTGCGCTGGAGCAGGCTGCTGATCAGGTCGTCGCCGGGGTTCTTCTGACGCTCGGCGATGAGCTCGTAGAGGAGCACCTCGACCTCGGCGTTGGCCGAGGCGTGCTCCTCGGCGCTGCCCTGGGTGACGAGGAGGGTGACCCAGCGGTGGAACAGGTCGCGCGACTCGTGCGGTACGCCGGTCAGCTCGCACATGCCGATGGACGGCACGGGCATCGACAGCATGGACACCAGGTCCACCGGGCCGCCCTGGGCCAGCATCGCGTCGATGCACTCGTCGACGATCTCCTGGGTGCGCGGCCGCATCGCCTCGACGCGCTTCACGCTGAGCTCAGGCATCAGCATCATGCGGTGCGCGGTGTGCTCCGGCGGATCCATGTGCAGCAGGGCGGGCTTGACCTTGCCCAGCAGTTCCATGGGGAAGTGGAACTGGAGGGGGTAGCCGGGGTCGGCCATGTTGGAGCTGAACCGCGGGTCGACCAGCATCTGCCGGACGTCCTCGTACCGGGTGAGGAGCCAGGCCTCACGGCCGTTGAACTTGAGCTTGACCCGGGAGACCGGCTCGGTCTCCCTCAGCACCGCGTACTCCGGTGCGGGGTCCAGGGGGCAGCCGGTGCGCTCCAGGGGGAAGGGGCGGGGCTGGGCGTGCGGACAGGCGTCGACGAGATCGGACATGGTTCCTTCTCCAGAGGTCTCTGCGCTCGGTGGGTGACGGCCTCCCCGCGACAGGGGGACCGCTCCCCGTCGCGGGGAGGTCGTGAGGGGTGGCGCTCTCAGCCGCGGGCCTTCTCGAGGGAGGCGCGCACGGCCGCGGCGGTGCGGGCGATGTTCTCGCTGAGCGGCAGGGCGCGCAGGTCGGCGGAGAGGACCTCCACCGACGGGGTGAGGTCGACGCCCTTGGCGTCCAGCGTGTGCAGCAGCCCGGTGATGTCGAAGTCGCCCTCGCCGGGCAGCAGTCGCCCGCTGAGGACCTCGTTCATGACGTCGGGGGACGGGGTGCGCGGGGCGTCCGCGAACTCCACGGCCGCGATCTGTGCGCCCGTGAGCTGGTCGACCGAGCCGACGCCCGTCGGGTCGCGGAAGAGGTGCCACATGTCGATGAGCAGCCCGGCGTTCGGGCGGTCCGCGGCGACGATGATGTCGGAGGCGACCTGGTAGGTGAAGCCGGGCATCACGGCCATGGCTTCGAGGGAGATGTTCAGTCCGCGCGCGGCGGCCCGGTCGCACATCGCGCCGAAGCGCTCGGTGAGGACCTCGGTGGGGGGCATCTCCACGCCGGGCGGGTACACGGCACAGGACTTGACGGCGGGAATGCCGGCCAGCCCGGCCAGCTCGAAGAGGCGGGTCTCCGACTCCAGTGCGGGGCCGCTCTCCTCCGGTCCCGCGTTCCAGCCGAAGTGGACCTCCAGCTCGTGCAGCCGGACCCCGTACTCGGAGAGCAGGCCGCGCAGCTTGTCCGCCGAGTGGTCGGCCAGGAACGACTCCAGCTCCTCGACAGCCATGCCCATCGAGACACAGTTGTTCTCGGCCAGCGCCGACAGCCGTTCCTCCAGCGTGTACCGCACCGGCTCCTGCCAGGCCGACCCGGTCAGCTGCAGATAGGCGAATCCCAGGTCGGTCCTGGTCAGAAGGGTCATGGTGTACCTCTCGCTCGAAAGTCCGCGGCCGGTCCTGGTGCCGGTGGAAGGGGCGCGGCGCCGGCCTGGGCGCGTCCCGTCAAAGGTGCGTGGGGCCCGGGGCGACCGGGCCGCGCTCAGGCCGCGAGGCTCCGGCGGACGGGCCGGAGCGCCGTCCGCGGGTCCACGGCGACCACGTCGAAGTTCCCGGTGGTGACGGGAACCCGGCCGAAGAGGCTGTCCGGACCGGCGACGTACAGCTTGCCGACGCCGTGGCGGCGCAGGGAGTCGACGACGGCGGGCCAGCGCACCGGACGGACGAAGCCGTCCAGCAGCATGGTCCGCACCTGGTCGCCGGTGGTCAGCAGGGTGCCGTCCTGGTCTGCGACGACCGGGATCCGGGGATCGTGGAAGGTGAGCGGGGCGAAGAGTTCCTCCTCGGCCCGCTCACGCAGAGGGGCGAAGACGCTCGCGTGCATGGGCGGGCGCATCGTGTACAGCGGCAGGCCGCCGACCGAACGCAGCCGCTTGCCGAGCCACTCCAGCACGGTCGCGCGCAGCGACACCATGTAGAAGTCCTCGTCGACATGGCAGGAGATCTCGTACCACTCGCCGCGCTCGTCGAGTTCGGCGAGCACCCGGTCCAGTTCGGGGCGCGGCACGCGCGTGAACGAATGGGTGACGACGTCGTGGTGGTTCTCGGCGAACCAGGACTCCAGGAGCCTGGCCCAGCCGGCGGTGAGGCGTACGGCGTCGGCGAATTCCAGGACGCCGGTGTGGGCCGCCGCGGTCTTTCCGCCGAAGCTGGGTCCGACGCAGAGCGCGGGTTCCGGGTCGAACCGGTCCTGCGCCCAGGTGGCGAGGGCCAGGCAGTTGACGAGGAACGCGACCTGGGCGTACTCGCTGTAGTCTCCCTCGGTCTCGCGGTAGCGGTCGACGAGTGAGTAGCCGAGTGCGTGGTCGGCCTCGGCGACGAGCCGGCGGGCCACCGGGTTGACCAGCATGAACTTGGCCGAGTCCTGGAAGCGCGTGGGGCTCATGCCGGGGAAGACCAGCGCACCGCCGGTACGGAAGTCGTCTCTCATGGTGTCCTGCCCTTCAGCACGTCGTCCCGGCGCGATCAGCCCGTCGGGCGCTTCGTTTCCGAACCGGTCGGGCTCCAGGCTGAGGTCTGCCCGCCGCCGCCAAAACCCCTAAGGTTCGCGGGTCCCAATTCCGTTGCCGCCGCTCGGCCTTGGAGGCGCGGCATCTTGGCGGCCGGGTGGTGTAAAGGGACTTCGCTTCCATCCGGCGGTGCCCCGTAGAGCCCCTAAGGGTCCCGTGTCCGGGCCGGCCGGGCCGGTGGGCGGGCCGGGGCCCGGCCGCAGGTCGCAAGGGCTGTCCCGCCAGGGATGCCGGGACGGCCCTTTAGGGGGGTGCCGGACAACTTAGGGGAGGGCACGAGGACCGCGCCGGGTCTTCAATGAGGGACGGTTATCCGGATTCCGGCGCCGGTGCGAGAAGCCACCGGGCACCGTCGAGCCAAGGATGGGTGGGACCATGACAGTGCATCAGGACGCCCCGTCGAACAGTGGTGGTGACAACTCGGCGCCGCCCCGGCCGGATCTGCGCTCGCTGGTGGCTCAGGCGGCGGAGCTGAAGAGCGCGGCGCGCGAGGGTATGGGTCCCCACTCCACCGAACAGCAGCACGCGCGGGGCAAGTTGACGGCCCCGGAGCGGTTGGAGCTGCTCTTCGACGCGGGGACGTTCCAGGAGGTCGAGGCGCTGCGGCGACACCGTTCCACGGGATTCGGCCTGGAGCACCGACGCCCCGGCGGGGACGGGGTGATCACCGGGTGGGGCCAGGTGCACGGGCGCACGGTGTTCGCGTACGCGCATGACTTCCGGGTCTTCGGCGGCTCGCTGGGCGAGGCGCACGCCGAGAAGATCCACAAGGTGATGGATCTGGCGATCTCGTCCGGCGCGCCCCTGGTGGGGCTGAGCGACGGTGCCGGGGCGCGGATCCAGGAGGGTGTGACGGCGCTCGCCGGGTACGGCGGGATCTTCCGCCGCAACGTGCGGGCGTCCGGGGTGATACCCCAGATCAGTGTGATTCTCGGGCCGTGCGCGGGCGGTGCCACCTACTCGCCGGCGCTCACCGACTTCGTCTTCATGGTGCGGGACATCTCGCAGATGTACATCACCGGGCCGGACGTGGTCCAGGCCGTCACCAACGAGCGCGTGACACACGAACAGCTCGGTGGGGCGGAGGTCCACGCGACGGTCTCCGGCGCGGCCGGCTTCGTGTACGACGACGAGGCGGAGTGTCTGGAGGAGGTCAGGCACCTGCTCTCCCTGCTGCCCGCGAACAACCGCGAACTGCCCCCCGAGGCGCCGACCGACGACCCTGCGGACCGGCGGTGCGAGAGTCTGCTGAGCCTGGTGCCGCACCACGCCAACCAGTCGTACGACATGCGCGCGGTGATCCGGGAGATCGTCGACGACGAGGACTTCTTCGAGGTCCACGCGCAGTGGGCCACCAACATCATCTGCGCGTTGGCGCGGCTGGACGGTCACACGGTCGGCATCGTGGCGAACCAGCCCGCCTCGCAGGCCGGGGTGCTGGACATCCACGCATCGGAGAAGGCGGCGCGGTTCGTCCAGACCTGCGACGCGTTCAGCATCCCCCTGGTCACGCTGGTCGACGTGCCGGGCTTCCTGCCGGGCACCGACCAGGAGCACCAGGGCATCATCCGGCACGGCGCGAAGCTGCTCTACGCCTACTGCGACGCGACGGTCCCCCGCGTACAGGTCATCCTGCGCAAGGCGTACGGCGGTGCGTACATCGTGATGGACTCGCGCTCCATCGGGGCCGACCTCTCCTTCGCCTGGCCGACCAACGAGATCGCCGTGATGGGCGCGGAGGGCGCGGCGAACATCGTCTTCCGCCGGGAGATCGCCGCCGCTCCCGATCCCGCGGCGGCCCGTGAGCAGCGGATCAAGGAGTACCAACAGGAGCTGATGCACCCTTACTACGCGGCCGAACGCGGTCTCGTGGACGACGTGATCGATCCTGCCGAGACCCGTTCGGTGCTGGTACGTTCCCTCGCGATGCTGCGGACCAAGGACGCGCGGGTTCCGGCCCGCAAGCACGGCAACCCCCCGACCTGAGCCCTGTGAGGAGTGACCGAGCCCATGACCGCTGCCCCCTACGCCCCGGCCACCGGATCCGCCGCCCCGGACGGCGCCGGCCCGGCGCTGCGCTTCCTCGGCGGCGTGCCGTCCGCCGAGGAGATCGCTGCCGTGACCACCGCCCTGCTGAGCCTGCGCCGCGCCCCGGCGGCCGGCCCGTACGCCCGCCCCTGCGCCACACCCCGGTGGAGCGCACCGCTTCATTACCGCCCGCCCGGCAGCTGGGCTGCCCGGTGAAGCACTTCGGCAACGGCCGGGGCGCCCCCGGCTCCCCTTCCGACTCCGTACCGGACCCGGCCCGACAGCGACAGCGACAGCGACAGCGACAGAAGGATGTAGAGCACTGATGACGGACGACTCACGGGAGACCGGGCCCTGGATCCGGCGATTCCATCCGGCGCCCGAGGCCCCCGCCCGCCTGGTCTGTTTCCCGCACGCGGGCGGATCGGCCACCTACTACTTCCCGGTGTCACGTGTGCTGTCCCCGGCGATCGACGTTCTCGCGATCCAGTACCCCGGCCGCCAGGACCGCAGGAGCGAGCCCTGCGTGGAGGACATCGAGGAGCTGGCCGATCTCGTCATCGAGGAGCTGCGCCCCTGGGGGGACCTTCCCCTGACCCTGTTCGGCCACAGCATGGGGGCCACGCTCGCGTTCGAGGTGGCCCGCAGGCTGGAGGCGGCGGGAACGCCACCGAGCACGCTCTTCGCCTCGGGCCGCCGGGCGCCCTCCCGGGTACGGGACGAGACCGTGCACCTGGCGACCGACGACCGCCTCATCGCCGACATCACCCAGCTGAGCGGTACGGATTCCGCGGTGCTGGCCGATCCCGAGATCCTGCGCATGATCCTTCCGGCGATCCGCAGTGACTACAAGGCCGCGGAGACGTACCGCTACCGGCCGGGACCGCTGCTCGGCGTGGACGTCGTGGCGCTCGTCGGTGACAACGACCAGCAGGTGACCGTCGACGAGGCGACATCGTGGGGCGAGCACACCACGGCGTCGTTCGAGCTGAAGGTGTTCCCCGGTGGACACTTCTACCTCGACTCCCACGTGGCCCCGGTCCTCGACCTGATCCGCGCGCGCACGAGCGCCCTGACCGTGGAATCGGAAGGGCGGCTGGTACCGCAACATCGTCTTCGTGCCTGCCTACAACGACCAGGGCAAGAACGCCGCGGCG
>NZ_JBEOVJ010000153.1:0-6947 GCF_040295435.1 Streptomyces sp. NPDC002809 | reverse complement strand
GTCCGCATACTGGATGTATTCGGACGTTCCGACAACGCGGCGAGGCGCCGTAGCTGTCGTCGCGCGCCCGCCAGGGATTACGGGACAGCCCTTAGGGTCCTTCGTTTGGAGCCGGACCCCGCGAGCCCGGCACGATCCAAACGAGAGGCCTTGGCCCCGGCCGGGCCCGACGACAGAGCCCGGGGCCTCTCGACGAGGGCCCGGGCCGGCCGGACAGGGAAGAGCGAGCGAAGAACGAGGTCAGACGACGAAGGCGGGGGTGCCGTTGTCGGTGACCATCGGGCGACCCGCACCGTCCCAGGCGAGCATGCCGCCGTCGATGTTCACGGCATCGACGCCCTGCTGCACCAGGTACTGGGTGACCTGGGCGGACCGGCCGCCGACCCGGCACATCACGTGCACGCGCCGGCCGTCCTCCACCGCTTCGGTCAGCTCACCGAACCGGCCCACGAAGTCACTCATCGGAATGTGCAGGGCGCCGTCGACATGCCCGGCCGCCCATTCGTCGTCCTCCCGGACGTCCAGCACGAAGCCGTCCGCCGGCACCGCCGTGACGTCGACCGCGGGAAGCGGGGCGAAATTCATGGGTCATGCCTTCTCTCGTCTGAATGCGCACTGAAGTCACCGGAAACGCTACCGGAACGAGTCGCAGCGCATCGGGCTTCGGGCACCGGCACCGGGCTCCGGCTTCGGGCTCCGGGCTTCGGGCTCCGGCTTCGGGCTCCGGCTCGGCGGTGAGGCGATTCCGAGCACTGCGCCGAGTGGCAGGCAGGAGCGGTCCGCTGAGCGGTCCGCTCTGCTGCTCGACGTACGGGCGGACGGGGCGGCGGCATCCCGCCCGTCGGCCCGACGGAGGAGAGCCGTGCCGCAGACGCCGGGCCGCCAGTAGTGCCGACCCGGCTCGCATGAAGCAGAAACCCACCGCCCCGGTCAGCCGACCATGACAGGAATCCCCATCCTCAAGGGATCCTCAAGGGCGGGGAGCGGAAGTCAGTGCGCCAGGCCCGCCAGCTCGGTCTCACGCTGCGACACCTCGCCGAGCAGCTGCTCGGCGATCTCTTCCAGCAGGTGATCCGGATCGTCCGGCGCCATCCTCAGCATGGCGCCGATCGCGCTCTCCTCCAGCTCCTGGGCGAGCACCGTCAGCAGTTCCTTGCGCCGGGTCAGCCAGTCCAGCCGGGCATAGAGCTCGTCGGCCTCGCTGAGCTCCGCCTCGGGCAGGACCGGCCCGGCCGCCCACTCCTTGGCCAGCTCCTTGAGCAGCGCCTCGTCCCCACGCCCGTACGCGGCGTTGACGCGGGTGATGAACTCGTCCCGGCGAGCCCGCTCGTTCTCGTCCTGGGCGAGATCCGGGTGGGCCTTGCGCGCCAGCTCGCGGTACAGCTTGCGTGCCTCGTCGGTCGGCCGGACCCGCTTCGGCGGCCGGACCGGCTGCTCGGTCAGCATGGCCGACGCCTCGGGGGACAGCCCGTCGGAATCGATCCAGTCGTGGAAAAGCTCGTCGACGCCCGGCATGGGCATCACGAGCGAGCGCGCGTCCTGCGCCTTGCGCAGATCCTCGGGGTCGCCCGTTCTGGCGGCCCGTGCCTCGGCGATCTGCGCGTCGAGCTCGTCGAGCCGTGCGTACATCGGGCCCAGTCGCTGGTGGTGCAGCCGGGAGAAGTTCTCGACCTCGACCCGGAACGTCTCGACCGCGATCTCGAACTCGATCAGAGCCTGCTCGGCCACCCGCACGGCATGCGCCAGCCGTGCCTCGGGACGCGCCTGCTGAGGGGTCTCATCTGCGGCGGCCGTATCGGCGGCAGCACCGGACGTCTCACCGGCTGCGGCATCTCCCGCTGCGCTGCCGCCGCCGTCGGAGGACACAGCGGCAGGGGAGCCGGGCTGCTCGTCCTGCTGGGCGTCGTCCTGCCTGGCATCGTCGTTCCGGGTGGTCGGTACCCCGGGGGCTTCGTGGGTCACCCGTCCAGCGTATGGCCACGGCCCGCATGCCGAGGACACGCGGTCGCCACAGCAGGCCTCACGCCCCTCACGCAGCGCACCTCGCGCCTCCGCCACAGCGAGGGTCACGCCCCCCACACAGCAGGCTTCACGCCTCCCCCGGCGGGCATCACGCCACCCGCACAGCAAGCCTCACATCTCCCCCAGCGGGCATCACGCCACCCACACAGCAAGCCTCACACCCCTTGCTCAGCAGCTATCCGCCCTGCGCCGATGGCCTGCACCAGCTCCGCATGGTCCGCCTCGGTACGGTCCGCATACGTCACCGCGAAGTCCGCCACCGCCTCGTCCAGCTCGTCGTTCTTCCCGCAGTACCCGGCGATCAGCCGCGGATCGGCGCTGTGCGCATGCGCCCGCGCCAGCAGCGCACCGGTCATCCGGCCGTAGTCGTCGACCTGGTCGGCCGCCAGCGCTGCCGGGTCGACGCTGCCCTTCCGGTTCCTGAACTGCCGCACCTGGAAGGGCCGGCCCTCCACGGTCGCCCAGCCCAGCAGGATGTCGCTGACGACCTGCATCCGCTTCTGTCCGAGCACCACCCGTCGCCCCTCGTGCCCCACCTCAGGCACATAGAAGCCCACGGCGGGCAGATAGGGCGCCAGCACCGACGGCCTGGCCTCCTTCACCTGCAGGACCAGCGGCTCACCCCGGTGATCCAGCAGCAGCACCACGTACGAACGAGTGCCCACGCTCCCCGTGCCGACCACCCGGAACGCCACATCGTGGATCGCGTACCGGGCCAGCAGTGGCACCCGGTCCTCCGAGACGGTGCCCAGATAGTCACCCAGCCCCGCCGCCACGGCTGCGGCCTCCGCGTCCGGCACCCGGCGCAGCACAGGCGGCGCGTCGACGAACCGGCGTCCGCCGTCCCCGGAGTCCTCCGTGGACTTCGCGGCGAAGCGGGCGCTGGTGTTGTTGCGTGCCTTTTCCGACACCCGCTCCAGGGTGCCCAGCAGATCCCGCGCGTCCGCGTGCGAGACCAGTTCCTCGTCGGCGATGGCGTTCCACGCGTCGAGCGCGGGCAGCCGTGCCAGCAGCCGCATGGTCCGCCGGTACGCGCCCACGGTGTCGTACGCGCCCCTGCGGCAGGTGTCCTCGTCCGCACCGGCCTCGCGCCCCGCGAGCACCAGCGAGGTGGCGAGACGCTTGAGGTCCCACTCCCAGGGGCCGGCCACGGTCTCGTCGAAGTCGTTCAGGTCGATGACCAGGCCGCCCCGGGCGTCGCCATACAGCCCGAAATTCGCCGCGTGCGCGTCACCGCACAGCTGGGCGGCCACTCCGGTGACGGGTGTACCCACCAGGTCGTGGGCCATCAGTCCCGCCGAACCCCGCAGGAAGGCGAACGGGGTGGCGGCCATCCGCCCCACCCGTATCGGTGTGAGACCAGGCACCCGGCCCTGATTCGACTCCTCGACCGCCCGCACCGCATCGGGCCGATCCACGGGCAGAGCCAGGGAACTGTGGGAGGAGCGGGGCACGTGCCGGCGCAGGGCCTTGCCCGCGTCCCTCGGCGACAGCGGTGCGCTCCGGTCCCCCGGATCCGCCCGGCGGGCGAACCCGGGCACGACCGGAATGCGCGCACCGTCCTTCACCGCCCGCTGTACCGGCAGCGTCGCTTCGATCTCGCTCATGGCGTGCAGCCTCCCCCGACCGCACCCGGCGCCGCCGTCGGCGTCCGGAGTCCCGGTCCAACATCAACTGCCGAAGACGGTACCGCTGTCCATCGACGGCCGTCTGCCCCTGTGGACAACGGTGGACAACGACGGACATCCGACCGAAGCGCCTGTGGACAACATCCGCCCCGCCCTCCGCCCCGGGCCAAGAACCGGCCGGAACTCCGGTCCGAGAGCCCCGCTCAGACGCCCACGGCCTCCTCCATCTCCTCTTCCGTCCGCTGTTCCGTCCGCTGTTCCGTCCGCTGTTCCGTCCGCTGTTCCGTCCGCTCATCGGCCTCCGCCGCACCCCGGACCGGCACCGGCGCTGCGCCGGCCGCTTCGGCCGGCACGGCGGCCGCGCGGCGCTTCCGCTCGGCGAGACCGGCCAGCGCCATCGCCACGACACCCACCATGAACCAGAGGCCGAGTACCAGGAGGTGTCCGCCGAGCGCGTGCCCGCCGAAGTACACATGGCTGCGGACACCTTCGATGAATCCCGCCCCGTTCCAGAACGAGTGCAGCGCACCGAAGAACCCGGGCTGCAGCTCGGGCCGGAAGATGCCTCCGGAGCTGGTGAAGTTCAGCATGACGAACAGCACCATGACGCCGAGCGTGGTCCACCGCTTGAGGAAGGTGTGCAGCCCGACACCGATCAGCAGAATGCCCGCCGAGTAGAGCCACGCCATCGCCCACACGCCTCCGAGCCCGTGGTCCACGATCCCGAAGAGCGGCCCGGCGAACACCGCCCCGATCACACTCACCACGAGCGACGCGACGACGGCCAGCGCGGCCCTGATCCGCAGTGCCAGCACCGCGCCTGCCCCGCCGATCACGGCGACGGACGCGTACGAGCCGATGCTCACCGCGACCAGCAGGAAGAAGATCCCCTGCCCGGTCGGGTCGCCGTCCGCGGTGGGAGCGGTGTTGGTCACCTTCAACGGAGCGCCCTGTCCGGCCGCCACCTCGGTGAACACCTTCTCCACCACGGTCGCGCTGGTGTCGGAGGATGCCGTGGCCACCAGCAGTTCCGGGCTCCCGCCGGGCACGTAGGCGCCGTAGCTGTCCTGCGTCCTCAGGTGGTCGACGGCCGTGGCACGGTCGGCGACCGTACGGACGCTCAGCGCCCCGTCCCCCTTGTCCTGGAGCGTCTGGGCCAGCACCTGCGCACTCGGCCCCGACCCGACCACGTCCACCCGCAGATCGTGCGGCTCCGGGGCATGGAACGCCCCGAGGTAGGCCAGCCCCATGCCCACGCACATCAGCAGCGGCGTGACGAGATGGCTCAGCACATGACGCAGTGCGGCAGCTTGGGAGCCGGCGGCGGCACTCGGGCCTGTGGACATCGGAAGCTCCAGACAATCGAGAGATAGTTGGCTTTTACAACTCCTATTTCGTTGTACTATACAACTTAAATTTCGAGGAAGGCCGACCCGTGCCAGGCACACCCGGAGAACGTGAAGAATCGCTGGACGTCATCCAGCGCGAACTGACCGCCTTCGCCCGCCGGGCGCGCGCCGCCGCAGCGCGGCTCCACCCCGACCTGCCCCTGGTCTCGTACACGCTGCTGGCACACATCCACGACCGGCACGGCTGTCGCGCCACGGATCTGGCGGCGCACTACATGCTCGACAAGTCCACGGTCAGCCGCCAGGTCGCCACCCTGGAGAAGCTGGGCCTGGTCGAACGCCACCCGGATCCCGATGATCACCGCATCCAGGTGCTGCACCCCACCGAGGCCGGCGCGCAGGCCCTCACCTCGACCCAGGCCAGCCGTCGCGCCGCCTACAAGGACCGGCTCGCGGAATGGACGGCGGATGACCTCGCCCGGTTCGCCGCGTATCTGCTCCGCTACAACTCGACGAGCGGCTCCGGCAGCCAGGAAACACCGGACGCCTGAGTCACGGACTCACGCCCCGGGCCTCCGGCCTCCGGCCGCGGGGCACCCGGGTTCCGGTCCAAGGGCTGACCCGAGATTCCTGGCGGGATGCCTCTCAGCAACCGCCGAGGTCGTTCCTCAGGTGAGTTTCGGCCCAGCTCCCCAGTTCCTTGAGCGCGGGCTCCATCGCGGCACCGGCCTGCGTCAGGCGGTACGACACCCGCAGCGGCGGCCCCTCGTCGACCTCGCGGACCACCAGGCCCGCCGCCCCCAGTTCGGTCAGCCGGTCCGAGAGCATGCGCTCACTGATGCCCGGAATGGCCCGCCTCAAGTCGGCGAAGTGCACGGGCTGTTGCATCAGTACGGAAACGATCGGCCCCGTCCAGCGCTTACCGAACAGCTCGAAGACGCGGCTGATCCCCACGTCCACCCGCCTGCACGCCTGCTCGCTGTGATCCGCCATATGCCCAGAGTACTGCGTGCGCGTGAGGTGCTTACTATTTGTAAGCCACTATGTTATTACTAGGTACGTACGAAATATCGGGGCGCTGCACCGTCCCCCTCTCACCGAACCGTGGAGACCCTCATGGCCACCCTCCTGCACCTCGATTCCGCCGTCTTCCCCCAGGGCTCCGCGTCGCGCGAGGTCACCGCCGCATTCGTGCAGACCTGGCGCGAGCAGCACCCCGACGGGACGGTCGTCTACCGCGACCTCGCCGCCGAGCCCCTGCCGCATCTGAACGCCGAGGCCGCCGGAGCCGGTGCCGAGCACCCGCTGCGCGGCGAGCTCGCCGCGGAACTCGCCGCCGCTGACGCGGTTCTGATCGGCGCCCCTATGTACAACTTCACAATTCCGTCGACGCTCAAGGCATGGCTCGACCACGTGATCATCGTCGGCCACAACGTCGGCCCCGACAGTCCGGTGGCCGGCACCCCGATCACCGTCGTCGCCAGCCGCGGCGGCTCGTACGCGGCGGGCACCCCGCGCGAGGACTCCGAGTTCGTCCAGAACTACCTGGAGACGCTGCTGACGTCGATGTTCGCCGCCGAGGTCGACTTCATCGTCCCGGAGCTCACCCTGGCCCGCACCAATCCGCAGATGGCCGAGCTCATCCCGCTCGCCGACTCCTCCCGCGCCAAGGCGTTCACCGACGCCGCGGAGAAGGCCAAGGCCCTCGCCTCCCGCCTCGCCGCCTGAGACCACCCGAGACGGCCCGAGGGCGGTCCAAGGCGGTACGAGACGACCCGAGACCGCGCCGGACCGGCCGAGACGATCGGGCACAGCCCGAGACGCAGGGCAGCGAAGAAGCGAGAAGGGCCGGAGTCCTTGGCTTTGGGGGCCGCCCGCAAGGGAGTTTGGCGGTTCCACAAGGGTAATGAAAACCGGAATAAAACAAAAAAACACAAATGTATATGGT
>NZ_JBEOVJ010000152.1:0-7635 GCF_040295435.1 Streptomyces sp. NPDC002809 | reverse complement strand
GGGTGCGTTTGTCGCGCCGCGGGCCGGCCCCCCATAAACCCACCACAAACCCCCCCACCTCGCTCCGCCCCCGGCCGCCGTCCCCCGCCCGCGGCGCCAAGGCCTCCCGGCTACGTCCGAGGTCTTCCGACACGCCCGAGGAATTCCGGCACGGTGGGTTCCGGCACGGTGGACTCCGTGGAATCGTCGTGCGGTTCAGTGTGTGGCGACCGGGATCCTCACCTCGTCCTGACTGCCGTCCGTGGCACGTGAGGCAGCTGCGGGGCCGCCCTGATGACCGGCGTTGATCATCGTCAACGCGATGCCTGCGGCAAGGACCAGGATGCCGACCGCCCACCAGGTCGCACTGGAGTAGCCGTCCACCATGGCCCGCGCCTGGACCAGATTCCGTGCGGCCGGAGTGGTCGCATCCGCGGCGTGCGCGGCAAGGTAGGCAGTCGTGGCCGAGGCTGCGACGGTGTTCAGGAGCGCTGTCCCGATGGCGCCGCCCACCTGCTGGGAGGTGTTGACCATCGCGGAGGCGACACCGGCGTCACGCGGCTCGACGCCGTGGGTGGCGAGCGACATCGCGGGCATGAACGCCGTGCCCATGCCGAGGCCGAGCAGCAGCAGCCCGGGGAGCACCAGACCGGCGTACGAGCTGCCGATGTCCATCCGGGTCAGGAACAGCATTCCGGCCGCGGCGGTCAGGAAGCCCGGGCCCATGAGCAGTCGCGGGGGAATCCTGGTCATCAGCCGCGCGCCGATCTGGGTGGAGCCCGTAATCATTCCGGCGACCATCGGCAGGAAGGCCAGGCCGGTCCTGATCGGTGAGTAGCCCTGGACGATCTGCAGGTAGTAGGTGAGGAAGAGGAAGGTGCCGAACATCGCGATGACCGCGAGGCCGAGCGAGAGGTAGACACCGCCACGGTTCCGGTTGGCCGGCACGCGCAGCGGCAGCAGCGGCGCCTTGACCTTGGCCTCGGTTATCAGGAACGCGCCGAGCAGCACGGCGGAGGCGACGAACGTGCCGATCGTCAGTGTGTCGGACCAGCCGGCCGACTCGGCGTGGGTGAAGCCGTAGACCAGGGCGACCAGGCCGAGGCCGGAGAGCACGACGCCGGGGATGTCGAGCGGCGAGCGGTTACGGCCACCGGCCGGCTCCCGGATCACGAAGTACGCGCCCAGGGCCGCGACGATCGCGAAGGGAACGTTCACGAAGAACGTCCAGCGCCAGTTCAGGTACTCGGTCAGGGTGCCGCCGAGGATGAAGCCCACGGCACCTCCGCCACCGGCGATCGCGCCGTAGATACCGAACGCCTTGGCACGCTCCCTGGCCTCTGTGAACGTCACCGCGAGCAGCGAGAGCGCGGCGGGTGCGAGCAGCGCGCCGAAGGCTCCCTGCAGCGCACGGGCGCCGAGCATCATGGCCTCGCCATGAGCGGCGCCGCCGAGCACGGAGGCGGTGGCGAAGCCGGCCAGGCCGACGAGGAAGGCCCGCTTGCGACCCCAGAGGTCGGCGATACGGCCGCCGAAGAGCAGGAGACCACCGAAGGCCAGGGCGTAGGCGGTGATGACCCACTGCCGGTTGCCGTCCGAGATCCCCAGGTCCTGCTGGGCGGAAGGCAGCGCGATGTTCACGATGGTCGCGTCGAGCACGACCATCAGCTGCGCCAGGGCTATGAAGATCAGCGCTCTCCAGCGCTTCGGGTCGGGGCCGGTGTCGACTTTCCCGGCGGACAGAACTGTTTCGGACATGGGGGTACCCACTTCGGGACTCAATTCGGAACTCAAGAAGGGTGAACGGAGCCGCGCTGCGTCGTGTCCGCAGATCGGGGCCGGTTCTCCGGGGGCCGCGTCCGCGGGCTCCGGTTGGAGCGGTGTCGGGACACGTTGCGGATGGCGGTGGGGCGTAGGCGTCGGGCGCTCACGGTGAGTGCGGCCGGCAAGCCGTGCCGGGGGTGCCGGTATCGGTCCCCGGGAGGGCGGTGGCGCCGAGGCAGCAGGGACTGGCCTCTGTGCCGGCCCGGTCCGGCGGGCTGTACCGCGTGGCTCTCCTCCTCGTGGGCTGCAGGGCACGGGTCCGGCTAGAATGAAACCGGAACACCGTTCAGCAATCACAATACGGAACATCGTTCCGGAGCGCAAAAGGGAAGACACCCCATGCCTGATCGCCCCGCAGAGGAGCCGGTTGCCCGCCGCGTGCGGCCCGACGTCCAACGCAACCTCGACGCCCTGCTGACCGCGGCCGCCGAGGTCTTCGCGTCGGACGGCGTGGACGCCCCTGTGCGGCGGATCACCGCAAGGGCCGGAGTGGGAGCGGGCACCCTCTACCGGCACTTCCCGCAACGCTCCGACCTCATCACCGCCGTCTTCCGCCACGAGGTCGACGCCTGCGCCGAGGCGGCCCCCGTCCTCGCGGAGCAGTACGAGCCGGTCGAGGCACTCACCCGGTGGCTGCAGCGCTTCGCGCAGTTCGTCGCGGCCAAACGCGGTCTCAAGGCCGCCCTCCACTCCGGCGACCCCGCCTACGAAAGCCTGCCCGCATACTTCCAGCAGCGCTTCCTCCCCGTCGTGACGGAGTTGCTGGACAGTGCCGCCTCGTCCGGCGGGATCCGCGCCGACATGCCCCCGTACGACCTGTTGCGTGCTGTCAGCGATCTGGTCTCACCGGACGATCAGGGCTACACCCAGCGCATGATCAACCTGCTCGTCAACGGCCTCCGTTACCGCACGGATGCGCCGTCCCCCTGACTCCGGCGGCAAGCGCGGCACCCGGGACCGCTATGACCGGTAGCTGTCCGGCAGTCCGCGCGCCCGAGGCCGACGGGCACGACGCCTCCCTGTCCGCCTTCCCTTGCCCTTGCCCTTGCCCTTGCGCCAAGCAGCCTGGATCCGGTACGGAGTCCGATGTGAACGAACCGGCACGACCCGCGACGATTCGCGTGTTCATCGCCCTCGCCCCGCCCGACCCGGCCAAGGAGGAACTGGCCCGGGAACTCCGCCCCGCGTACGGCACGCACCCGGGCATGCGGTGGAACCGCATCGAGGACTGGCACATCACCCTTGCGTTCCTCGGCGAGCTACCGGTCGAAGAGGTTCCCCTCCTGCATCAGCCCCTCGCCGGCCTCGCAGCGGCACACCAGCCACCTCGCCTGGCACTGCGAGGCAGCGGGGACTTCGACGACCGGGTGCTCTGGACCGGAATCGACGGAGACCTGGACGAGTTGCACCGGCTCGCCGCCGATGTGCGTACCGCGGTCAGGGGCTGCGGGATCGCGTTCGAGGAGCGGCCCCTGCGACCGCATCTGACACTGGCCCGTGCCCGCCGGGGCGATCGGTCCTCGGCAGGCGAAATCGCGGCGGGGCTCGCCGGGTTCACCGGCCGTCGATGGGCTGCCGAGCGTCTGCACCTGGTCGGAAGCAACGCCTGCCGGAGCAGTGGGCCGATCCTCTATCGCGACATCACGGCGTGGCCCCTCGGCACCGGGACCCCCGGGATCTCCGGTGGCGGGCCTTCGGAACCCCGGTCGGCTGCGGGCCGGTGCCGCGCGGCGTACCCGCCCGCCGGCACCGTCCATGACGGTTGATCACTGATCCGCCTCCGGAGTCGGACCCGCATGCCCGGCCGTTGGATCGGCCGGCGGCACCTTCACGCTCTCCGCCGGGCCGTGGCCCGGCCCGTCAGCGAGCCTCCCCGCCTCGGCGGAACTCGTGCACCACCTGGATCTCGCCGACGATATGGGCGTTGAAGCCGTCCAGCTCCTCGGCAGGAACCCAGAGTTCGAGGATCGTCCGGCCGCCGGCCTGCTGGACGGGATATCGGCTCAAGAACTCCGAATCGACCTCGAAACGAGTGACGAATCCGGCGCCGTCGTGCTTCACGTTCCAGTCCCGCGCGATCCTGACCGCGTAGTCCTCGTTGAGAACCGGGTAGAAGATCGGCTGCTCGGGCAGCCGTGGCGGCCAGGCGCGCCAGTTGAGTTGCCGGACCAGATCCAGCTCCTTGGGTCCGGTGGGGCGCCAAAGGGTCGTCGTCGCTTGCCTGCTGGTCATCTGCGTCGCTCTCTGAACGTGCCACTGCTACGGCGCGGCGGGAAACCGGACCATACCGGGACGGCGAACTCTGCGGCCACGCACTTTCCCGCCCCGGCCGTCTACGCGACCAGGAGCTTCCTACCGGCGTCGTCCTGGAGCCGGGCCCGTGCGAGCACGTCGGCGGGGGCCTCGGCCACCGAGCCGGTGCGTATTGCGGTACCCAGCCGGGGCCGAACGGCGATGCGGGGCGTCGCGTGCAAATTCATGTGCTCCGGCGCGCACGCCACGATAAAATCGCTCGTATGAACGTCACCGGCTCAATCGACACCGCGACCGCGCGAGCGACCTGCTCGCCGGTTGCCGCCGTCTGACCTTCCCTCCCCCGGCGACCGGAAACGGTCCGTCGGTAGTGCCGTGGAGCCTTCTCGCCCCGGCCGGACGACTGAACGGTCCCGTTCTCCGGTGCCTCCCCCGCTGTCACGCGAAGGAGCCATCCCATGCATACGGAACAGCTGGTCAGCACGTTCGTCGAGTACTTCCACGAGCGCGGCCATCGCAGAATCGTCGGATCGACACTGCTCCCGCCACCGGGCGACCCCGTCCTGTTCACCACCTCCGGCATGCACCCGCTCACCCCGTACCTGGAGGGCAGCCCCCATCCGCTGGGCAGGCGGCTCGTCAACGTTCAGCGCTGTCTGCGCACCACGGATCTGGAGGAGGTCGGCGACGCCACTCATCTGACGGTCTTCGAGATGCTCGGCACCTGGTCACTGGGCGACTACGAAGGACCGCTCAGTCTCGACTGGGGATACGGGCTGCTCACCGAGTGCCTGGGCGTCGATCCCGGACTGCTGCATGCCACTGTCTTTGCCGGTGACAGCCAGTGCGAACCGGATCATGCCTCCCTTGAACTGTGGCAGGACCGCGGCGTCCCCGTCGAGCTCACCGTAGAGGACAACTGGTGGTCCAACGGGCCCGTGGGACCGTGCGGTCCCGACTCGGAGATCTTCCTGTGGAGCGGTGACTGCCCGCCCGAATCGACGCCCACGCAGGACGACCGCTGGGTGGAGGTGTGGAACCACGTCATGATGAGGCACCGCCGGCTCGGCGACGGTTCCCTCGTGCCTCTTCCCCAGCGCAACGTCGACACCGGACTCGGTCTGGAGCGGCTGGCCTCCCTGCTCCAGGGCAAGCCGTCCGTGTTCGAGGGCGACGTCTTCGATCCATGGCGCCGACTCGTACCGCCCCTGTGGCGTCTGGACGAACCGTCCCTGCGTCTGGTCTGCGACCATCTGCGCTCAGCCGTCGTGATGCTGGGCGACGGCGTGCGCCCGGCCAACACCGGACGGGGCTACGTACTGCGCCGCCTGCTGCGACGGGTCCTCACCGTGCTGTGGCGGGAGGATCCCTCGTACAGTGTCGGCGACCTGCCGGACGAGCTGGTCCAGCACACCCTGGACCACTTCCGGCAGCACATGTCACCGGCCGAAGTACGTTCTCTGCTGCATGACGAGGAGCGGCGGTTCGGTCGCCTCATGGAACGCGGCCGGCAGGTGCTCGCCCGACCCCGGTTCCGAGGCCGTCTCACCGAGGAGGACCTCCACTACCTTCACGACACCCACGGGCTGCCACGCGACCTGATCACGAACCTGCGGCACGGCTGAGGAGCACGGTGCCGGCCCGGTCGGAACTCCCGGCGGGGCCGGGGCCGGGGCCAGGGCCAGGAGTCAGCGGCCGGGGCCCGGCCCCGGCGATCCGAGCGGCTGCGAACGAGTGGAGCCACCCGATCCCCGCGTACGTGCCCGGTGCGCGCAGCGGTCAATGAAGCGCCGGAAATCCTTCGAGCCCGGCGCGCATTTCCGGTACTCCGGCTCCGGCACCGAAGCCGCCGGACCTGGGAGCGTCTGCGACGACCGGATCGCACCGCGCTGAGCCGTGTCGCCGGGCTGCCGTCGCCGCGCGGAAGCCCGTTGCTTTCACGGCTCGCCGGCACCGCACGACGTCATCGGGATCTGCCGGACCGAGGGCCGTCGGCCCGTCAGGTCACGGTCTCCGGACGTCGGTCCCGACCTCCAGGGGCCATACGTACCGGCCGCAGGCAGACTGTCCTTGTGACGACACTGAGCAAGGGCGCCAACATGGCGGTGAGGGCATCCACCATCAGAGCTGTCCTGGGCTGGTCCCCCGGGTCCGGAGTTCCGGATGTGGATGCTTCCGCACTGCTGCTGACCAGCGGCGGACGGGTCCGCTCCGACGGTGACTTCGTCTTCTACAACCAGCCGCAACATGCTTCCGGTGCTGTGCGTCACCTCGGCAAGCGGGCCGGAGCCGACTCACTGGACGTCGATCTCGGCATGCTGGGAACGGACGTCGAACGGGTCGCCCTGTGCGCTTCGGTCGAAGGTGGGACCTTCGGGCAGGTACCCGGGCTCCATCTGCGGCTGTTCGATGCCGCTTCCGGTGCCGAGTTGGCCCGCTTCGACATGGAGGCAGGCTCGGAGACCGCCTATGTGAGCGGTGAGCTCTACCGGCGCGACGGCGGGTGGAAGTTCCGGGCTGTCGGCCAGGGGTACGCGGACGGGCTGGCCGGGCTCGCGACGGACTTCGGCATCAGCGTCGACGCGGAGCAGCCTGCGGCCGCTCCCCCGCCCGTCCCCGCCCGGGTGCCGCAGCACCCCGCCACGGCACCGTCCGCCGTCCAGTCCGCCGCCGGCCGGGGCGAGCCCTCGATCCGGCTCACCAAGGGCGAGGAGAACCTGCCGGTCGACATGCGCAAGCGCCTGTCGCTCCGCAAACAGCAGATCGCGGTCAGCCTGACCAAGCACGGTCTGACCAAGCTGACCGCGCGCGTCATCCTCGTCCTCGACGCGTCCGGATCGATGAGCGGCCTCTACACACGCGGCACCGTCGCGGGCGTCACCGAGCGGATGGCGGCCGTCGCCGCACAGCTCGACGACGACGGGGAGATGCAGGCGTGGACGTTCGCCAGCAACCCCGCCCGGTTGCCCGACCTCGTGGTCGGTGAACTGCCCGAATGGCTGGCCCTGCACGTGCGCGTGGGACAGGTCAGCCTCTTCGGCCGCAAGAAGCCGCCGAAGGGGCTCCGCCCCGGGCAGGTCGACATGCGAGCGGTCGGTATCCAGAACGAGGAACAGAAGGTCATTGCCGAAGTGCGCGCGTACGTGCGCGACAATCCGGTGCCCGACCCGACCCTGGTCCTGTTCTTCTCGGACGGAGGTGTGTACCGGAACGACGAGATCGAGCGCGAACTGCGTGCCGCGGTGGAGGAGCCGGTCTTCTGGCAGTTCATCGGACTCGGCCGGTCGCAGTACGGCGTACTGGAACGCTTCGACACCCTGCCCGGCCGCCGGGTCGACAACGTCGGCTTCTTCGCCGCGGACGACATCGAGAAGGTCCCTGACGCGGAGCTGTACGACCGGCTCCTGTCGGAGTTCCCTTCCTGGCTGACGGCTGCCCGGCAGCTCGGCATCCTGAGCTGAACGCCCGGCGAAGACCTGCCCGCACTTGGTGGAGGGCGAAGTCCGGTTGCGCCCGCCCGCACCGGTCGTCGTTCCGCCGGTTCCGTCTCGCCGTCAGATCCCTTCCGGGCAGGTGCCC
>NZ_JBEOVJ010000151.1:0-7674 GCF_040295435.1 Streptomyces sp. NPDC002809 | reverse complement strand
GGATCGGAATCCCGGGGCCGCCGCCGTACGGCGCTACCGTGCTTCCTTCGCGTTTAGCTGAAGGAGTCGCCGCAGGCGCAGGAACCCGTGGCGTTCGGGTTGTCGATCGTGAAGCCCTGCTTCTCGATGGTGTCCACGAAGTCGACGGAGGCGCCGCCCAGGTACGGGGCGCTCATCCGGTCGGTGACGACCTTGACGCCGTCGAAGTCCTTCACGACATCGCCGTCCAGCGAACGCTCGTCGAAGAAGAGCTGGTAACGCAGGCCCGAGCAGCCGCCGGGCTGGACGGCGACGCGCAGCGCCAGATCGTCACGGCCTTCCTGCTCCAACAGGCCCTTGACCTTGGCTGCGGCGGCGTCGGACAGGAGGATGCCGTCGCTCACGGTGGTGGTCTCGTCCGATACGGACATCTGCTTCTCTCCCGGGTTGTACGGAGACTGCTTGCCGACGTTGCAACCGTCGGGACCGCGGATTCATTCCGGGCCGAGCGCTTGCCTGTTCCATTCATGCTCGCACACCGGCCCCGCAGGCGGATGCGTCACATCGACGCTATCGGCATCGTCAAAGTGACGTGAAGCGGATATGATAGATAACGTCAATTAGACGAAAAGGCTCCCCCGCAGAGAAGAAAGGGTGCGTGACGTGACCACGGCCCACCCCGTCCAGGAACTCGACGTCCAGCCGACTCCCCTCGCCCTGCTCCTGCTCGGCCGCGACGCCGACCCCAAGAGCGAGCGCGGCGTCGAATGCCCCGGTGACCTGCCCTCCCCGTCCGACCCGGACCTGGTGGAGCGCGCCCGTGCGGCCAAGGAGAAGCTGGGGGAGAAGGTCTTCGTCCTCGGGCACCACTACCAGCGCGACGAGGTCATCCAGTTCGCGGATGTGACCGGCGACTCGTTCAAGCTCGCCCGGGACGCGGCGGCCCGGCCGGAGGCCGAGTACATCGTCTTCTGCGGCGTGCACTTCATGGCGGAGTCCGCGGACATCCTGACCACCGACGACCAGAAGGTCGTGCTGCCGGACCTCGCGGCGGGCTGCTCGATGGCCGACATGGCCACTGCCGAACAGGTCGCCGAATGCTGGGACGTACTGACCGAGGCCGGTGTCGCCGACCAGGTCGTGCCCGTCTCGTACATGAACTCCTCCGCGGACATCAAGGCCTTCACCGGCCACCACGGCGGCACGATCTGCACCTCGTCGAACGCGAAGCGGGCCCTGGAGTGGGCCTTCGAGCAGGGCGACAAGGTCCTCTTCCTCCCGGACCAGCACCTGGGCCGCAACACGGCCGTACGGGACATGGGGATGACCCTGGAGGACTGCGTCCTCTACAACCCGCACAAGCCCAACGGCGGCCTGACCGCCGAGGAGCTGCGCAACGCCAAGATGATCCTGTGGCGCGGGCACTGCTCGGTGCACGGGCGCTTCTCGGTGGAGTCCGTCAACGACGTCCGCGCGCGCATACCCGGCGTCAACGTGCTGGTGCACCCGGAGTGCAAGCACGAGGTCGTCGCCGCCGCGGACTACGTCGGCTCGACGGAGTACATCATCAAGGCGCTGGAGGCGGCCCCGGCCGGCTCGAAGTGGGCGATCGGCACCGAGCTGAACCTGGTGCGCCGCCTGGCCAACCGTTTCGCGGCCGAGGACAAGGAGATCGTCTTCCTCGACAAGACGGTCTGCTTCTGCTCGACGATGAACCGGATCGACCTGCCGCACCTGGTGTGGACGCTGGAGTCGCTGGCCGAGGGGAACCTGGTCAACCGGATCGAGGTCGACCCGGAGACGGAGAAGTACGCCAAGCTCGCGCTGGAGCGGATGCTGGCGCTGCCGTAGGGGTCTTGCCCGCGGGATGTGTCCGGACACGGCTGCAGGGGCTGCCCACGGCCGTGAGCGGGATGTGTCCGGTCACGGCCGTTGCCGCTCACGGCCGTGACCGGACACGTCCACAGGTGTGTCCCAGCCCGGCGCCGGGGCGCGTCCCGTATCTCCGGCGCTGTCCTCACAGCACGCGGCCACGGGGCCGGGCCGGGATTGCTCGCCCTCTGCGGGCGAGACGCGCCGGCCGCCGGCCACGCGCCCCGGCTCGCCTCGACGGTCAAGCCGTCCCGGCGGGAAACACGAGAGGCCTGTCCCACGCACTGGCGTGGGACAGGCCTCTCGTCGTACCGGGCGGGTCAGGCCTTCGCGGGCTCCGGCTCCTCGGAGGAGGTCTCCTCCGAGGCGGCCGGGGCCGGGACGCCGGCCTTCCTGGCCCGCTTCGCGGCCTTCTTCTTGGCGCGGCGCTCCTTGAAGAGCTCCACCATCGCGTACAGCGTCGGCACCAGGAGCAGCGTCAGCAACGTCGAGGTGACCAGACCGCCGATGACCACGACGGCCAGCGGCTGCGAGATGAAGCCGCCCTCGCCGGTGACGCCGAGCGCCATCGGGAGGAGGGCGAAGATCGTCGCCAGGGCCGTCATCAGGATCGGGCGGAGCCGGTGACGGCCGCCCTCGACGATGGCCTCGACGACGCCCATGCCCTGGGCGCGGTACTGGTTGATCAGGTCGATCAGCACGATCGCGTTGGTCACCACGATGCCGATCAGCATCAGCATGCCGATCATCGCCGGGACACCCATCGGGGTGCCGGTGACGATGAGCAGACCGATGGCGCCCGTCGCGGCGAACGGAATGGAGACCAGCAGGATCAGCGGCTGGATGAGCGACCGGAAGGTGGCGACCAGCAGCATGAAGACGATCGCGATGGCCGCCAGCATGGCAAGGCCCAGCTTCATGAACGCGTCGTCCTGGTCCTGGGAGACACCGCCGATGGTGGCGGTGGCTCCGTCCGGGAGATCCAGGGCGTCGATCTTCGTCTGGAGCGAGGCACTGACCGCGCCGGTGTTGTCACCGGTGGGCTTGGCCGTGATCGTCGCGGCGCGCTGGCCGTCGATCCGCGTCATGGAGACCGGTCCGGGAACCAGCTTCACCTCGGCGATCGAGCCGAGCTTGGCCGCTCCCAGCGGAAGGTTCTTCAGCTCTTCCATCGTGGTGGCCGGGTGGGCCGACTTGATGACGACGTCGCGCTCGGTGTCGTCCATGATCGCCTTGCCCGACGGGGTGCCCTGCACCGCGTTGGCGACGGCTGCTCCCAGCGTGGCCTGGCTGTAACCGGCGTCGGCGGCCTTGGCGTTGGCCTTGACCGAGATACGCGGGATGCTCTGCGCCAGGTCGCTCTGGACGTCGGTGACGTCCTTGAGCTTGGCCACCTCGGCCCGCACCTCTTCGGAGGCCTTCTTCAGGGTGTCCGCGTCGGCGGACTTGACCACGACACTCAGGTCCTGGCTGCCGAAGCCGTCGCCCGCGGCGATGGTGGTGTCCCCGATGCCGTCGAGCTTGCCCAGGGCCTCGTCAATGCGGTCCTGGGTGGCGTCGTAGTCGGCGGAGTCCTTCAGGGTGATCTGGTACGAGGCCTGGTTGGCGCCCGTGCCGCCGCCGAAGGCAGCCATGAAGCCGGACGAGCCGACGGTGACCTGGTAGTCCTTGACGCCCTCGTCACCGGCGAGGACCTTCTCGACCTTCTTGGCCGCCTCGTCGGCGGCCGCCAGGCTGGTGCCCGGGGTGAGCTCCTGCTTGATGGACAGGACTTCCTGCTCGCCCTGGTCGAAGAAGTTCGTCTTGAGCAGCGGGACCATGCCGAAGGTGCCGAACAGCACGGCGACGGCGATGACGACGCTGGTGATGCGGCGACGAGTGGCGAAGCGCAGCACCGGGACGTAGATGCGCTGGAGCCGACTGCGGGCTTCCTTCTCCTCCGCCTCGCGGCGGGCCTTGTCCGGGTCCTCGGCGCTGCCCTTGGGGGCGCGCAGGAACCAGTACGACAGGACGGGCACGACGGTCAGCGAGACCAGCAGGGAGGCCAGCAGGGCCGCGGTGACGGTCAGCGAGAACGAGCCGAAGAGCTGGCCGACCATGCCGCCGACCAAGCCGATCGGCAGGAAGACGGCGACCGTGGTGAGGGTCGAGGCGGTGACCGCTCCGGCCACTTCCTTCACCGCGGTGGTGATCGCGGAATGGCGCTCCTCGCCGTAGCCGAGGTGGCGCTTGATGTTCTCCAGGACGACGATCGAGTCGTCGACGACCCGGCCGATCGCGATGGTCAGCGCGCCCAGGGTGAGCATGTTGAGCGACAGGTCACGGGTCCAGAGCACGATCAGCGCGAGGACCACGGAGAGCGGGATGGAGACCGCGGTGACCAGGGTCGAGCGGAGCGAGGCCAGGAAGACCAGGATGATGACGACCGCGAAGAGCAGGCCGAGCGCGCCCTCGGTGGTCAGACCCGAGATCGCCTTGGAAACGGCGGGGCCCTGGTCGGAGACGACGGTCAGCTCGGCGCCGGAGCCGAGGTCCTTGCGCAGGTCGGGGAGCTTGTCCTTGACGGCGTCCGAGATGGCGACGGCGCTGCCGTCCTTGTCCATCGTCGCCATGACGGCGAGGCTCGGCTTGCCGTTGGTACGGGTGATGGAGACCGCGGTGGACGGCTCCTGCTTCACCGTCGCGATGTCCCCGACCCGGACCGGCTTGGTGGGCTTGCCCGTCGCCGGGTTCTGCCCGGTGACCCGCAGGTCCTCGAACTGCTGAAGCGTGGTGAACGTGCCGCCGACCTGGACGGTACGGCTCTTGCCCGCCTCGGAGAAGGAGCCCGCCGGGACGGTCGCGCCGCCGGCCTGGAGCGCCTGGGCGAGCGAGGTCGCGTTCAGTCCGGCCGCCGCGAGCTTCTTGTCGTCGGGGGTGATGGAGACCTGGAGGTCCTGCACACCGTCGACGGCGACCTGGCCGACGCCGTCGATGTCCTCCAGGGCGGGGACGACGGTGCGGTCCAGCTGGTCCGCGAGCGCCTGCTGGTCCTTGTCGGAGGTGACGGCGAGGACGACGGTCGGGATGTCGTCGGTCGATCCGGCGATGACCTGCGGGTCAACATCGTCGGGCAGCTGGATGCGGGCGCGGTTCACCGCCTGCTGGATGTCCGCGACGAGCTGCTTGGTTCCCTCGTCGCCGAAGTCGAACGTCGCCATGATGACGGCGTTGCCCTCGCTGGCGGTCGAGGTGATGCCGGTGACACCGTCAACGTTCTTGATCGAATCCTCGAGCGGTTCGACGACCTGCTTCTCGACCACATCGGGGGACGCGCCCTGGTAGGGCGCGAGCACCGACACCATCGGGAGTTCGATGGTGGGCAGCAACTGCTGCTTGAGCTGCGGGATCGCGATGGCTCCGAACACGAGCGCGACGATCGAGATCAGCCCGATCAGGGCCCTTTGCGCGAGGCTGAATCTGGACAGCCAGGACATGGGTGAGGTCTCTCTTCTGTGGCTTACGCGGCAGGTGGGCGGGTGACTCGGGGACAGACCCGGCCCACCTATACGATCGCCCACGCCCGGGACCGAATACGTCGGTCCCAGGTCGCTTTCTTATGCCGCGCATACAGCAGCTGGAGTACGCCGCCGCTGCACCCTCACTCCACCCGTGGGCGCACCAGGCCCGATTCATATGCAATTACGACCAGTTGGGCCCGGTCACGCGCCCCCAGCTTCGCCATCGCCCTGTTCACGTGGGTCTTGACGGTGAGGGGACTTACCACGAGCCGCTCGGCGATCTCGTCGTTGGACAGCCCGCCCGCGACGAGCACCAGCACTTCGCGCTCCCTGGTGGTCAGGGCCTCCAGCCGCGCGGAGTACTCGGCGGCCCCAGGCCCTCCCTCGCCCGAACTTCCGCCCTGCGCAAGGAACGTGGCGATCAGCCCCTTGGTCGCGGCGGGCGACAGCAGCGCCTCGCCCCCCGCGGCGATCCGGATGGCGTTGAGGAGTTCCTCCGGTTCCGCCCCTTTCCCGAGGAAGCCCGAGGCGCCGGCCCGCAGTGACTGCACCACGTACTCGTCCACCTCGAAGGTGGTGAGCATGACCACGCGCACGTCCGCGAGTTCCGGGTCGGCGCTGATCATCCGGGTCGCGGTGAGCCCGTCCGTACCGGGCATCCGGATGTCCATCAGCACCACGTCGGCGCGCGTCGACCGGGCCAGTTCCACGGCCTGCGCCCCGTCCGCCGCCTCGCCGACCACCTGCATGTCGGGCTCCGAGTCGACCAGTACACGGAACGCGCTCCGCAGCAGCGCCTGGTCGTCGACGAGCAGGACCTTGATGGCCGATGTCATGCGTGCTCCCCCGTCCGGCCCGCCGCGCCCGGCTGATCCGGCTCCTGCGCACGGGCCTTGAGGGGCAGGATCGCATGAACCCTGAATCCGCCGCCGTAACGGGGGCCGGCGGTGAGGGTGCCGCCCAGGGCGGTGACGCGTTCCCGCATGCCGAGGAGGCCGTGGCCGCCGCCGACGACGTCGCCGCCGCCGCCCGCACGGCCGGCCGTTCCGCGCCCGTTGTCCAGGACCATGACCTCGGCCGTGGCCCCGACACGTACGACACTGACCTCGGCCTTCGCCCCTGGGCCCGCGTGCTTGCGCACATTGGTCAGCGCCTCCTGGATCACCCGGTACGCGGCCAGGTCCACGGCGGCGGGCAGCGGTGGCCCCTCCTTCGCCGCGCAGGCCACCTCGACGGGCAGCCCCGCCTGCCGCAGGGTCTTCACGAGCTCGTCGAGGACGGCGAGGCCGGGGGCGGGTTCGGTCGGCGCCGTCGGGTCGCCGGACTGACGCAGCAGCCCCACGGTGGCCCGCAGTTCGTTGAGCGCGGAGCGGCTCGCCTCCCGGACGTGGGCGAGCGCCTCCTTGGCCTGGTCGGGGCGCCTGTCCATGACGTGGGCCGCGACCCCGGCCTGCACGTTGACCAGGGCGATGTGGTGGGCGACGACATCATGCAGGTCACGGGCGATCCGCAGCCGCTCCTCCGCCACCCGGCGCCGGGCCTCCTCCTCACGGGTCCGCTCGGCCCGTTCGGCGCGCTCCCTGATCGCGTCGACGAACGCCCGCCGGGAGCGGACCGCGTCCCCCGCCGCGCCCGCCATCCCGGTCCAGGCGAAGATGCCGAGGTTCTCCTGGCTGTACCAGGGGGCCGAGCCGAAGAACATCGCGGCCGCGGTGAGCACGGCCATGGTGAGCAGCCCGACCCGCCAGGTCGTCGGCCGGTCGGTGCGGGCGGCGACGGTGTAGAGCGCGATGACGGTGCTCATCACCACGGGGGCCGGCGGATCGGCCGTCACCAGCTCGACGACGGCCAGCACCCCGGTGGCGGCGAGAACGGCCATCGGCCGGCGGCGCCGCCAGACCAGGGCGAGGGCGCCCAGTGCCATCAGGAACACGCTGCCCACCGCGGGCGCGCGGGTGCCGAAGGTGGGCCCGTGGTGGGCGCCCGGATCGGCGAAGGATCCGACGACCATGGCCACGTACACGGCCAGGGCGAGCGCGCCGTCCAGCGCGAGGGGATGGTCGCGCAGCCAGGTCCGGATGCGCAGAACCCCGGTTCCGAGGGTGGTCACGTCAAGCTACGTTACGGCGTGTCGCGCCGAAATCCGTGCGCGTGACCGGAGAAGCGGTGCCGGGTGCGGGTCACGGGACCCAGCACCCGCACCACTGTGCCCCGTGACCGGCCGGGGCCGGTCACGGGGCACAGTGGTGCGGGTGCTGGAGCTGCCCGATGTCAGCCCGGGATAACAACCAGAAAGGAAGAACGACGTGAAGGGAAAGAAAGT
>NZ_JBEOVJ010000150.1:0-8217 GCF_040295435.1 Streptomyces sp. NPDC002809 | reverse complement strand
CCCATCATCTCGCACGGCAATGAGGGCCAGTCTGCGGCTACTTGCTCTGCACGTTCATCCGTACCTGCCTCTGCACATACGCGAGTACGCCGACAGCAAGGAGCGGTGATTCCCAAGCTCAGGGCTTCGCTGCTCTACTGCGAAGCAACAGGAGCTGATTCCGACTGATGCGGCGCGTTCTCTAGGATGGAAAGGGCTCGCTGAGAAGCCTGTTGGAGCGCCAGTCAGCAAAGGCCCCATCCCGTAAACGGACACCTGTGAGATCTCCGTGGAACAGCACCGCTGCCTCTGGTCTGCGCGCGGGGGGATCGGTTAGGTAGGCGTTGACGTGATCCCAGGTCTGCAAATCAGCAGTGAGACTCTCGTACCAAGCCAGGCCCCGAGTGTTGCAGCCCTTACACAGCAGCCCTCGCACGCAATGTCCGCAAGATGTCGGCCCGGAACAGCAGCGATGGTCGTGATCAATGTGCCACCATGACGGCCCTTCCGTTGAGGGGTCGCCGCCCAGACTGCCGCAGAGGGGGCAGGTGTCATCCTGAACTCTGAGGATTGCATTGACGCGGGCACGCGTCAGATTGTGTCGTCGTGCCTGCCGTTCGGCATTGCGGCACTGCGGACATACCCTCCCCTTGGGTCCCGCATCGACCCGCCAAAGCTGGCCCAAGCACACCTTGCACGGCTCCAAAGTATCGACCCATGCATCGAATTCTTCACGCGTCAGGGCGATGATCTCGTCGTCTGTTAGCCAATCCACAAGCAACAAGTTAGGCGGCTGCACTGACAGTTCGCCTTGTCGTCCCCTGGCAGGGACCGCGCGCAGGAGTCCCAGTCCACCTACCTGTCCCACCCACTATGCGCAACGGGACACGCGAGGCACAGGGAGTGCTTAACTGCGTGACAACCGCGCGCAACCACGAACAACCGTGGACGTCGGCGGACCATCAGCGCAGGTGGCCGGCACGGCAGGCCAAGGCCAGCGCGCACCCCCAGTTGCTTCGGGAAGAAGGGGTCAACCTCCCTTGGGGGTTAGACCCAAGGTTCAGATCGGCATGAACTTTGATGGTCCCGTCAGACCCGCTGACTAACCTGGCGGCATGGATGAGCGATGCATACACGACTTAGTTGTCCAACAGTGCGTGGACTGCGCTCCTGTCCCCGAGGGCCTGGTCAAGTTCGTCTACATCACAGCCGGAGGCGAGGTCTTCCACCGCTCTTCGGCCTGCAAGGCCCTGGAGGATAGGCAGGAGTACGCCCTGAGTGTGGGCATGGACACTCATCCTCGGCGTCGTGTCGCGCTGGCCGAAGCCACGGCGGAGGGACGTGGCGCGTGCGCCTACTGCTTCTGGGACTACCAACCCAGATGAGGAGCAAGGGGTGAAACCTGGCTCGCTCGGATCGACATCCACGGCTGACATCAACGAGGCCGGACGGCGACGTGCATCAGCGTCTCTGTCCGGCCGCCGCACCAGTCCACAACAGCAGCCGGAACGGGCTCGGATCGAACTTACAAGGCAGGTGTCGGCGTGCCAGATCAGGCGGTCAGCCACGGTCAACTGGTGCGCGCGGTGGTGCAGGTGTTGTGTTGACACGCCCAGTGCCTCGGATGGCGGGTGGTCAGCGAGGACGTCTCAGTGCCCGGCGCCAGGCTTATAAAGCAGCAAGCCCTCGGTTCTTGGCACGTCCAGCGGCCACCCCGGCTACGGTCAGCACAGGGTCAACAGTTCAAGGAGCCGGGATGAGATCCTCCAACTTGGTGCAGCCGCCGCCGCACAGTGCGTCATGCCTCGTGACGGGCTGAGCAGCCCAGCGGGTAGCGCGACTTTCAGAGCTGCCTGCCTAGATCTGAACTACCACGCCGGCATTGCGGCCGCCCATGCTGGCTACACCGCAGAGGAAGTGGGCGCTATTGCGGCCGAGCTCTTCAGGCAGGGCTTTACTCGGCGCCTTGGCGACAGTGAGCACTTCCACACCCAGTGATGGGCATTCGTTTGACGCTGGGTGTCTAACTGCGTGACAACCGCCGGGGAAGCGGCGCATCTATCCGCGTCAGACGACACGTACCGGAATTCCCGCTTGCGTGATGAGCTCAAGAGTGGTGTGCGCGGCATCACTGTAATTCCAAGCATCGATTTCCGCTTGCGTTTTGCTGAATTGAGTCCTCCCGCCGAACACATCTGTGACCGTAACCCTATATTCGTCGATCGCTTCTCCAGTCGTTAGGCCAGGCACAAGGTTGTAAATAAATCCCATTAGGGGTGCTCCATGATCCACGGGTCGCGGTGGCCAGTCGATCAGGTGATTATATGAAATGCTTGCCGCATAGTTACTAAATTCCAATTCGGGCAGTTGTGCCTGATAATTTTGCATTCGCTTGCCCGTGCGCCACTGATTCCCGCTCCTTACTTCTAGGCGAAAGTGCATCGGGTGCACCGGATGGGAGGAAGCATTGGTTAAAATCACATGCAATCCTACTGCGTCGCCCGAAGGTTCGCCGGGGATATTCATGTTGACTCGCTGCCTCCATCCCGTAGTGATGGCACCTGAAAGCTTGGGTTTGGGGCGGGTTGCCCTCCATGCTGCATAGGCTGAAGCAATTGAAATGAGCGCCGCGATAATAGCCACGATCAGGCTGGCTAATTCCATTTAGTCCATCTTTCTATCTATAGTCAGGGATATCAGCCCCGCACGGTATCGATTAATGCGGGCGTCGAGCAGCCCGGGCCGTCACATGCTGGATGGACTCCGTGATCGCGGCCCAGGGGAGCTGTCGAACTGCTGGTCCTTCGCGGGACGCATGGAGCGGCCAGACGTCAGAATCGTGGATGAGCTCTACGTCCGTCTTCCGTAGGGCGGCGACATGCCCGTCCCACGCTGGGTGCCGTATGTGTGCTGCGTTGACCCGCGGGAACACCACGACGGAAACGTCGATCGTGCCAATCGCCTCGCTCACTTGCTCAGTGCTTGGTTGTCGGCGATGCCCATCGCGAGCTCGGCGACGTGGTTCGCGCTGGCGGGGGCGACGATGTAGCAGTTGGCGACCGGGTGTGGGCTAGCCTCGGTCGGTAGGCGAGGCGTATCCCGGACTGGCAGGCCAGTCGCGGCTTCCAGCCGGTCCAGTTCACCGTTCGCCCGGAGGCATTGGCCGGCATTCGGGGTCAGGGTCACGGCTGCCTGCCAGCCGAGGGCGATCGCTGGCTCGACCAGGCCGGTGCGTAGTTGCTCGACTCCATCGGCTGCCGTGCCCACGACTCCCAGCACTCCGCGACTGCCTGCACTCACGGTTCCACCACCCCAAGTCGGTCCGTCCCTCCTTGGCCAGCAGTACAGCAGAGAAGTACCGCAACCACAGCGACTATCAGCAGCCGCTGTTGGCCTCGAGCGCCCGGGTGGACAGGTCGGCAGCCCTCAGTGACCGTCGTGCCGATAGTTCGCATCGAGGGGCTTGCGGTGCTCTACGTGTACTCGGCGAGGAACTGCGGCCGGTACTGCTGCTGATACTGGTCTAGTGCCTGTCGGAGCAGGGTGGCCCCGCGCGAGACCTGGTTGTTCAGGTGGTCCCAGCCTGCGAAGCACAGATGGTCTGGGATCTGCACCAGGCCGGTGATCGCATCCCAGAATGCGGCCCAGTTCATGCCGTAGAAGCCAGGGAAGTTCAGTGCCTGTGCAAGTGCTGCATGGAGCCCGCGCTCGTCGGTCACAGAACTGACGTCGATGGTGAGCATGCTTGCGATCCTTGCATGTGTCAGCAGAGGCCTGCGTGCCAGATCCGTGCCAGATCGAGCGGTCAGCCACAGTCACTTGAGGTACGAGATGGTTCAAGGTCGGGCTGACCGGTGTGGCGCTTGCGCACGGTCACTGACCAGCAAAGAGCGTCTTGAGACCGATGCCAGGCCTGCAAAGCAGATGTCGGCGGTTCGAAACCGTCCGCGCCCACCAGTCAGAACGCCCCCGCAGCGAGCCGCTGCGGGGGCGTTGACGGTAGTAGGTGACGGCAGTGCCAGAACCTGCTTGCTCCCTGTGGCCGGTCGGCCCACTGCTGACATCACAGCGCAGGACAGAGGCGTACATGGGCATCTCTGCCCGAACGTCATGACCGCGCAGCATCGAGGTGTCGGTCCCCGGCCGAACCTGCAGATCAGGTGTCTCCCGAGAGCGCCGCCCGCTCAGAACCCCCGGGCAACCCTCGGGTCAGAGGCCGGTGGGAAGGTGGAGCCATGCAGGACACACTCTTCGACTCGCCGGACGAGACTCCGGAACACGCCGTGATCGCTCGCTTCCATCTGGGCGGTGATGGTTTCGGTGAAGCTGGCCAGCGGTCATTGGTCTTCGAAGCCGAGCGGTCCATCGGAGCCGCAGTCGCAGCCGCTGGTGTGGGTGAGGTCGACGGCAATGAGTTCGGCGGGGGAGAGGTTGTGATATACGCCTACGGTCCTGACGCCGAGGCCTTGTTCCGGGTGATGGAGCCTGGGTTGCGCCTGCTTCCGTTTCGGCCGGCACACGTCGTGCTGCGCTATGGAGAGCCCGATGACGACGTAGTGAGTGACCGTGTTGAGCTCTAGGCAGTTTCGTTTAGATCATCGGATTGTTGGTTCGGGTGTGCCGTTGACTGCCGCGCAGTGGGCGCGGACCGAGCCGTTGCTCCCGGACCGGACACCGAAACGGGGTGGTCGGTGGCGTGACCACCGAGAGGTGATTGACGCGATCGCCTTTAAGTTCCAGACCGGAACACCGTGGGTCCACCTGCCGGAGAAGCACGGCAACTGGCGAGGCGTCTACAAGCGGCTGTGGATGTGGGCCATCGACGGCACCCGGGAACGGGTCCTCACCGCGCTGATGGCCCAGGCCGACGCCGACGAGGACCTCAACTGGACTGTCTCGGTGGACTCCACAATCGGGCGGGTCCACCAGCACGCGGCCGGAGCCCGTAAAAAGGGGCCCCAGCCGGCGAACCGGCCGATCATGCCATTGGCCGGTCCCGCGGCGGACTGACCACGAAGATCCACCTCGCCGCCGACGGGAACTGGAGACCACTGGCCTTCCTCCTCACTGCCGGGCAGGCCGGAGATGCGCCGCTCTTACCAATGGCGCGGTATCGCGACCCGATACGAGAAGACGGCCACGATCTACCTGGCCGGACTCCACATCGCGGGCATCTTCCTCTGGTCCGCCCGATAAGCCGGGCGAAACTGCCTGGTTCAGTCGACTACCTGTGTTGTTCAGTGGCCGATGCTGTTCAGTTCGGCCACGTCCTCGTTGGAGAGGGAGAGTCCGGCGCCAGCGATGTTCTCGCGCAGGTGGGCGGTGGACGAGGTACCGGGGATGAGCAGGATGTTCGGCGAGCGTTGCATCAGCCATGCCAGCGCGACCGACATAGGCGTCGCCTCCAGTCGGCTCGCGACCTGTGAGAGGGCCTCGGACTGTAGTGGCGTGAAGCCTCCCAGGGGAAAGAACGGCACATAAGCGATGCCGTCGGCGGCGAGGTAGTCCACGAGGTCGTCGTCGTGGCGGTGGGCGATGTTGTACATGTTCTGCACGCACACGATGGGGGCGATGCCGCGTGCCTCGGCAACCTGCTCCGCGGTGACGTTGCTGACGCCGAGGTGGCGGATCAGGCCCTCTCGCTGGAGGTCGACGAGCGTTTCGAATGCCTCGGTGACCGAGCCGGGCTGGGGGCCCTGAGCGTCGCCCATGCGCATGTTGACCAGGTCAAGGGCCTCGACGTCGAGGGATTCGAGGTTCTCGTGGACCTGCTTGCGCAGGTCTTCGGGGCGCCGGGCCGTGGGCCAGCCGCCCTGCGCGTCGCGGCTGGCGCCCACCTTGGTGGCGATGAACAGCGACTCCGGGTAGGGATGCAGCGCTTCGCGGATCAGCTCATTCGTGATGCGCGGTCCGTAGGCGTCGCTGGTGTCGATGTGGGTGATCCCGAGGCTGACCGCCTCGCGCAGGACGGCCAGGGCGCCGTCGTGGTCTGCGGGCGGACCCATGACCCACGGTCCTGCTAGCTGCATCGCGCCATAGCCGAACCGGGTGACGGTCGAGTCACCCAGCTTCCAGGTTCCGCCGGGAAGAGGTGTGGAGGGCGTGTTCATCGTGATGCCTTTCACTCATGGCCAGGGGTGGTGTCTTCGGCCCCCTTGCACCAGCATTGGAGACAAACTTCCTATCGGGAAGTAGGCACTCTGAAGTGCCTAACTAACCCAGAGGGTGCGAGGCGAGAGCAGTGACGACGACGAAGGACGACAAGAAGGCGGAGTACAACGCTTTCCTGGCGGTGTGCCCCAGCCGTCAGCTCCTCGACCGGATCTCAGACAAGTGGGTCGTCCTGATCCTGTGCGCGCTGGGCGGTGACGCGTCCGAACAACCCGGCGCATCGCCCGCCCCGAAGGCCATGCGCTTCTCCGAGCTCGCCCGGCTACTGGCCGGCGTCAGCCAGAAGATGCTGACCCAGACCCTACGAGCCCTCGAACGCGACGGCTTGCTCATCCGTACCGTGACACCCACGGTCCCCGTCACCGTCACCTACGAGCTGACTGACCTCGGTCTCTCGCTTCACCACCTGACACGCGGGCTCCGACAGTGGGCGCAGACCCACATGGACCAAGTCTTCGCCAACCGCGAGAAGCATGACGCACGAGCTTCCTGACGAGCTCGTGCACGGTTAGCGGTGAGACGTCGAGCTCTGGATCGTCGATCATGGCTGTGTGGTGGGGAACGTAGCGCGCGCAGCGATCATCGGCGACCGGAGGATCACGGGTCTGCCGGCCGCTGTGATCGCTGAACTCGTGGCCGAGGTAGGACCGTTGTGGCAGATGCACGAGCGCCGGCGCAAGGCACACTCCTCCCGACGCATCCGGGTCGAGCACGGAATCGCCCACCTGAAGAACTGGCGGCACTGACCCGTCACCTCGGCCGCCGCGAGCACATGGACGACACCGTCCAAGCCATTGCCGGCCTCCTGTCCCAGCAACGGACCGCAGACCGGATCCTGGCTTGGCAGACGTGAGCGCCGAGGCCCCACCGACGCCGTCGACGTCTCACCGCCAACCGTGCACGAGCTCGTAAGGGCTGTCCCGTAATCCCTGGCGGGCGCGCGACGACAGCTACGGCACCTCGCCGCGTTGTCGGAACGTCCGAATACATCCAGTATGCGGACGCTCCGCCTTGCGATGCACCGCATCCGACGCCGCGCGCTGATCCACCACGGACTACGGGACAGCCCTTGGCGTGGACAGTGTTCTCCGTCTCTGCTGCTGGCCGAGATGAACCTGGCCTTGAGTTACGCACAGTGGACGCGAATCGAACTGCTATTCCGGGGACCGGACGCCGCGACCGGGCCTGAGGCCGGAACAACGTGCGGCTGATCCAAACGAAACCGCCTAGTCATGCGTGCCAGATCGAGCCGTCGGCCACGGTGATTTGGGGAACGTCACGGCGTCCGCAGTTTCTGCAACATCGACCGACTGTGGGCCTTGTGGCAGCAGCGGCACCCGAACGAGGGTTATCGCCCGCAGCGCGGCGGCCCGCAGGGACAGAACGTTGACGACCTGATGCCCCCGTGGTCGAGCGTGCGGGTGAGCGCGGTGCTCGACCACCGAAGCCTGGGCTACGTCTACGACACCGAGAACCCCACGGCCCAGGGCGACCACATGCATCCCGGGGACACCCTGCGCAGCGGGGACTCGATCAGTTCGGGGGGTGGCCGGTACCGGCTCGTCTACGAGACCGACGGGAACCTGGTCCTGTACCAGGACGGCGAACGTACTCCGCGGTGGTCGTCCCAGACGCAGCGCAGGTCCCCTGGAATGTGCGTCATGCAGATGAACGGCGACCTGACCATCGACGACGCCGACGGACAGCGAGTGTGGAGCCTGGGCCTCAACGGGCGCGGCAACCGTCTTCGGCTGACGGAGGACGGAGCCTTGGAGGTCACCGACCTGCCCGGGGAGATCGCCTGGCGGTCCACCCGTCATGTGATGGCCTGATGGCCTGACCGACCGGCGACAGCAAGAGACAAGCCCCGTGTCTTCGCCGCGGCGGGTCTCTGTCCTACCCATGGGACCGGAGCCTGTTTTTGACCCCTCAATCAACCATGGCTGAGGGGTCTTCTCGTGGCCGAAGTCCACTTACAACGGCTAACACAATGAGGTGATCTGTCGGTGGGTGATGAGGCAGCAGGCGAGTTTGAGGAAGGCTTCGTGGATGTCTGCTCGTCGTTCC
>NZ_JBEOVJ010000149.1:0-8298 GCF_040295435.1 Streptomyces sp. NPDC002809 | reverse complement strand
AGCGGTCCTGTCCGGGTGTACCGAAGAGGTACAGGATCAGGTCCTGGTCCAGGGTGATGCGGCCGAAGTCCATGGCCACCGTCGTGGTGGTCTTGCCGCCGGTGTGCGTCAGGTCGTCGATGCCCGCGGAGGCGGACGTCATCACGGCTTCGGTGCGCAGCGGATTGATCTCCGAAACGGCACCGACAAACGTGGTCTTACCCACGCCGAATCCGCCCGCCACCACGATCTTCGCCGAGGTGGTGGCCCGGGCTGCACCGCCACTAGAGCTTGCGAAGTCCACTGAGCACCCTTTCGAGCAGTGTCACATCCGGCGCGCCGCCGGCCTCTCCGTTGCCCGGCTGGTGGATGGCCACCATGCCGGCTTCCGCCAGGTCCGCGACGAGAATCCGGGCCACACCGAGCGGCATCGACAGCAGGGCCGACACCTCCGCCACCGACTTGACCTCACGGCAGAGGTGGCAGATCCGCTGGTGCTCGGGGAGCAGGGTCCCCAGATGCGCCGGGTCGGCCGTGGTGCTGACCAGCGCCTCTATCGCGAGTTGGTAGCGCGGTCGGGTCCGGCCGCCTGTCATGGCGTACGGACGAACCAGCGGCTGGTCGCCTTCACCTTCGTACGACGCGCGGTTCAACGCGCCGTACGGATCGGGTGAGGCGGGTGGCGGGGTCATGAATCCTCCGGGCGTGACAGCAGGGCGTCGACTTGCCGTCTGAAGGGGCCGGTGGGGGGCTGTAAGCGGCCGGACGGGCGAGAGATGAGTGCGGTACCTGGGCTAATCGTCTGTGTCACCGATTCACGGCCGCCTAGTGGAGCAGGCTGCCCTGGAGCTCGGCGCGGAGGTCCGGGGTCAGGACGGTGCCCGCCCGGTCCACCAGCAGAGCCATTTCGTAGCCGACCAGACCGATGTCGGCGTCCGGATGGGCCAGTACGGCCAGTGAGGAGCCGTCCGAGATGGACATCAGGAAGAGGAATCCGCGTTCCATCTCCACCACGGTCTGGCTGACGGCGCCGCCCTCGAAGATCCGGGAGGCACCCGCGGTCAGCGAGGTCAGACCGGAGGCGACAGCCGCCAGCTGGTCCGCACGGTCGCGCGGGAAACCTTCGGACATCGCCAGCAGCAGGCCGTCTGCGGAGACCACCACCGTGTGCGACACCCCAGGGGTGTTGTCCACGAAGTTGGTGATCAACCAGTTCAGATTCTGCGCGGCCTGACTCATCGGGCTCAACTAACGCTCCTGCTGGTGAGTGGGGCCGAGTGGGAAACTGCCGGTCGACGGGCCGTTGTTGGCCTGACGTCCCTGCTGGATGCCCCGGCGGAGATTGGTCAGCCGCCCGCGCACATCATCGGGCGCACGCGACACCTGGGGACCGGACTGATGGTTCTGCTGCTGGGCGGTACCCGGCACCAGATTGGCACGCGGGACCCGGCGCGGCAGACCGGACGTGGTAATTCCGCCTGCTGCGGGCTTCTTCACCCGCTCCGCCTGCCGGACGAGTTCGTCGTTCGGTGAGGCGCGCCAGGAACTTGTGGTGCCGCTGGTGTCACCGGCACCGCGGAGCGGTGCGGCGGGAGCGGGACGCTCCTCGGCGGGCTGCTGGGGGAATCCGGGTGCCTGCGGCGCTGCGGGCGGCTGCTGGCCACCCTGCTGCGGACCGTGGAACCAGTTCGTCTCCAGCGTGTCGTAAAGCGGGGTGCGGCCGTCGCCGGGACCGGCCGGCGGCAGCGCCTCGGGCTGCTGCTGCTGCTGCTGCGGCAGGACCGGCCGGTATTCCCCGCCCGGAGCCGGCGGGACGGGCGGACGCGGGGCACCGAAGTCCCCGTTGTCGCGGTCACGCTGGCGGGGCGCGGGCTGACCCTGAGCCTGTGCGGGCTGGCCGAAGTCCGGGCGGGCGAACTGCGCGGTGCTCGCCGGGTCCGGCGTCTGCGGCGCGGGCGGCTGCTGCGGAGCCGGTGCCGAGAAGTCCGGGCGGGCGAACTCGGCGGTCGAGCCGGGACCCTGCTGGCTGTTCATCGGCGGACGCGGGCTGAGCGGAGGCGGGTTCAGCGGCCGCTGGAACTGGCCGGTGGACTCGGGCTCCTCATGACCGCGGGGTGCGTCGAGCGGGGAGTGCCGCGGCGCGGCCGCATCCTCGTTGCTGCCCCAGCTGGTGGTCTGCGGGCGCTGCGGCTGGGGGTTGCCACCCGGCAGCTCCGCGCGCGGACCGCCGACCGGCGGCAGCTGACGGTCGTTCTGACCGGGCCCACCGGGCTGCTGGAAGCCGCCACCCTGATTCTGCCGGGATTGCGGGGAGTGCCTGCCGGGACCGTTCTGCTCCGGACGCTTCTGGTCGAACAGACTGGGCTGGCCCGAGTCGGTACGGCCGTCGCCCTGGCCGCGGGCGCCCAGCCGGGCACCGCCGCCGAAGGCACCGGAGAGCCCGCCGCCCTGACGCGGCGGCTCCTGGCGCGAGGAGTCCGGCTGCCGGCCCTGCGGACCGGTGCCGGAGAGCCCGGTGTTCTGGAAGCCGGAGTTCTGCTGGCTGCCGGGCTGGCCCGGACCCTGCTGGTTCTGGCCGCGGCCTGAGCCGTCGCGGGCCGGCAGCGCCGCCCGCGGACCGGAGCCCGCGCCGACCTGGCCCCGCGTGGCACCCGGACCTGCGGGGAGCCGGCCGCCCGGGGCCGACGGAGCGGCGTCGAGACCGGTACGGGGCGCGTTGCCGCCGGCCAGGAGCCCGCCGGGGGCGCCGCCGTTGCCGCCGGCGAGCAGACCGCCCGGAGCGGGGGACTGCTGACCCGGGGCCTGCTTCGGAACCGGCTGCTTGCCGCCGTGCGCGACGTCGACCGGGAGCATGACCAGTGCGGTCGTACCACCCGAGTCGGAGGGGCGCAGCTGGATTCGGATGCCGTGACGCAGGGACAGCCGGCCGACCACGAACAGACCCATGCGGCGGGAGACCGAGACGTCCACGGTGGGCGGCGAGGCGAGCCGCTCGTTGATCGCCGCCAGGTCCTCGGGGGAGAGGCCGATGCCCGTGTCGTGGATCTCGACGAGCACCCGGCCGTCGGGCAGCGCGTGACCGGTGACCCGGACCTTCGTCTGCGGCGAGGAGAACGACGTGGCGTTCTCCAGCAGCTCGGCGAGGAGGTGCACGAGGTCGTTGACGACCCGGCCGGCGACCTCGGTGGCGGGCACCGCGGCCAGTTCGATGCGCTCGTACTGCTCCACCTCGGAGGCGGCGGCACGGAGCACGTCGACCAGCGGCACGGGACGGGTCCACCGGCGGCCCGGCTCCTCGCCCGCGAGGACGAGGAGGTTCTCACCGTTACGACGCATACGGGTCGCGAGGTGGTCGAGCTTGAAGAGGGAGGACAGCTGGTCCGGGTCGGCCTCGCGCGACTCCAGCTCGGAGATGAGCGAGAGCTGACGCTGGATGAGGCCCTGCGAACGGCGCGAGAGGTTGGTGAACATCGCGTTGACGTTGCCCCGGAGGAGGGCCTGCTCGGCGGCGAGGCGGACGGCCTCGCGGTGCACGTCGTCGAAGGCCGCGGCCACCTTGCCGATCTCGTCGCGGGAGTGCACACCGACCGATTCGACCGAGGTGTCCACGTCCTGCGGGTCGGCCTCGGAGAGCTGCTTGACGAGCTCGGGCAGCCGGTCCTGGGCGACGCGCGTCGCGGTGTCCTGCAGCCGTCGCAGCGAGCGGATCATGGACCGGGCGACGACGAAGGCGCCGACCAGCGAGACGCCGAGCACGAGCAGGATGAGCGCACCGGAGATGATCGCTTCGCGCTGCGACTCGTCGCGCAGCTCGCGCGCCTTGCCCTCCATGTCGCTGAGGAGCGTCTCCTCGATCTGCTTCATGGCCTGGATCTTGGTGGAGTCCTGGTCGTACCAGTCCATGTACGAGCGGCGCACGCCCGGGCCGCTCATGCCGTTCGCGTTGTCGAGCACCTTCTTGGCGTAGGTGTCGGCCGCCTTGATCTCGGGCTGGCCCTCGTCGAGCGTGGAGGTCAGCTCGTCGGCGCTCTTGCCCGTGGTCGTGTAGATCGCCTCGAAGGAGCGGCGGGCCGCGTCCTCCTTGCGCTGAGCGGCCAGACCGAACTGCTGGTCGTTGCGGTCGAGGTGCGGCTGCTTGTCGTTGCCGCCCGGCAGCGCGGCGGCGATGATCGCGCGCTGGACCGACGCGTACTCCTTGGCGGAGGAGAAGGCCGCCAGGGCGCGGGTCCGCTTGATCATCTCCGGGCTGCTGGTCGCCTGCGCCATGTCCTGGGAGAGGCTCAGCAGCGAGGTGATCAGCTGGCTGTAGGCGTCGACGGTCTGGAGACTCGGACTGTCCTTGGCATACGCCTGCTTGCGGATGTCGCGGATGGAGCCGAGCTGCGAGGCGATCTGCTGGACGCTGGAGTGGATGCTCTCCAGGGCCTCGTCACCGGTGGTGTCGCCGAGGTCGCTCGTCGCGGTGAGGAACGACTTCTTCGCCCGGTCGGTCTTCTTCCGCGGCTCCGTGACCTTGAAGTCGTCCGCGGGGACCCCGTTGGACAGCGGGCCTGCCGACCGGTCGCGCTCCTCCTGGAGCGCCTGGGCCAGCGAGGTCGCCTGCTTCGTCATCTTGGTCAGCAGCTGCATGTGCTCCAGCTGCTGGATGTCGTTCATGGAGTCGTTGATACGGAGACCACCCAGCGTGGTCGCGGCGACCACGGGGAGGGCGAGCAGGGAGACCAGACGCGTGCTGATGCGCCAGTTGCGAAGAGCTACGCGTGATCCCGTGTTGACCGGGCCGCGCGGCTTGAGCGCGGAGGCCGGGTCGGACCCGCCGCCCGCCGCCGCGCCGGGGCGCTGGGAGCGGTCGTTGTTGTCGCCGGCCGCGGCCGGTCCGGGGTTCTGGGCGTGCTGGGGCGAGGAACCGCGGTCGGTCCCGCCGCGCGGCTCCTGTTCCGCCGCAGCGCTGCCATCCCTCTTGAAACGTCCCTGCACTAGCGTCGCAACCTCTGGACCAGGCGTTCTCCCCCGTCATGGACGGAAGGAACGGTGTCGGCGTCGTGGGGCGTTGTTCCGCCCCATGGTGGTCGTGAGTGACCGGCGCTCTTCCCCTTCCCGCCGCCACTCGGCGCTGCGTTGCGCCCCTGCGCGCCGGCTTGAAACCGCGGCGGTGCGTGGAATTCCAGCACAGTGGCGGATCTCCAACAAGGGCCAGGTACCGGGCTGTGACCTGGGTGACACGTTGTGATGGCGGGGTAACAAGCCGTGGAGACCGTTCGGTGACATAACGGACGATTGCGGGTGAAGCAGGTGAGGGTGACTCGTGTCCCAGTCGACATGATCAGGAGCGGAATGGATCATTCAATGGTGCAATGTCCGTTTCTTCTGCCCGCACTTGTAGCCCGAATTGGTGGAATTGTCGGCCGCTTCGTGAGCAAACTCACAGGATGATCGCCGTCTCATCCGGGCTCCTGGAGGGAATCGGATGTTTAGCCTGGCGCTTTACAGGGACGGCAGAACCGACAACCGGCGCCCCTCCGGGTGGCGCCCCTACCGACAGGGTCCGTACGGCAGATGAAGACGACGATGATGTTCCGCAACATTGCCAACCCCCGGCGCACCACGCTGGCGCACCTCAAGGACGCCGAAGCGCTGCAGACGCCGGAGCGGCCGGAGCACGCAGTCGACCTGCCGACGCAGACGGCCAACCCTCGCCGCACGATCCTCATGGTCGCCCCCGCCGCCACCGCCGCGGAGTAGTACCGCACGGCCCGGCCCCTCACCCGCGCCGGCGGCTCGCCCGGCGAGGTCCGCCCCGTCGCGTGGCCGGCACGCGCGCTCGCGGCGTCGCCGAACGCCGACGTGGTTCCTTCCCCGGGCTCCCGGCTCCGTTCGGGCAGGGGGAGGAGCCGTCCGAGGCCGCTCGGGCGCCTTGCGACGGCACGCGCCGGACGACGCTCCTTCCGGGGCAAACCCCACTGGGCGAGGCGCTAGCCTGGAGCGTCAGTCTTCAGCTACCCAGCAAGTGAGGGGCGACAGCTTCCCGTGCGCATCGCCAGGTTCTCCATCGACGGCAATGTCGCCTTCGGCGCCGTCGAGGGCGACGGGCCCGATGGTCTCGTCCTCGACATCATCAAGGGCATCCCGTACGCCGACTTCGAGCTCTCCGGGACCAAGGTCCCGCTGAGCAAGGTCCGGCTGCTGCCGCCCGTGCTCCCCAACAAGGTCGTGGCCATCGGCCGCAACTACGCGGAGCACGCCGCGGAACTCGGCAACGAGGTCCCCGACGTCCCCGTCGCCTTCTTCAAGCCCACCACCTCGGTGATCGGCTCCGGCGACGCCATCGAGTACCCCTCCTTCTCCAACGAGCTGCACCACGAGGCCGAGCTGGCCGTGGTCATCGGCCGGATGTGCCGCGAGGTGCCGCGGGAGCGGGTCAAGGACGTCATCTTCGGCTACACCTGCGCCAACGACGTGACCGCCCGCGACGCCCAGAAGCGCGAGAAGCAGTGGGCCAGGGCCAAGGGCTTCGACACCTCCTGCCCGCTGGGCCCCTGGGTGGAGACGGACCTCGACCCCAGCGACATCGCCATCCAGGCCACGGTCAACGGCGAGCAACGCCAGCTGGGCCGGACGAGCGAGATGATCCGCTCCATCGAGGACCTGGTCGTCCACATCACGGAAGCGATGACGCTCCTCCCGGGCGATGTGATCCTCACCGGGACTCCCGCAGGGGTCGGACCCCTGCATGTCGGCGACGAGGTCGCCGTCACCATCGAAGGCATCGGCACTCTCACCAACAAGGTGATCAAGCGTGGTTAACGCAGCAGTCCGCGTACGTTTCTGTCCCTCCCCGACCGGCAACCCCCACGTGGGCCTGGTCCGGACAGCTCTCTTCAACTGGGCCTTCGCCCGGCACCACCAGGGCACCCTGGTCTTCCGCATCGAGGACACCGACGCGGCGCGCGACTCCGAGGAGTCGTACGACCAGCTCCTCGACGCGATGCGCTGGCTCGGCCTCGACTGGGACGAGGGCCCCGAGGTCGGCGGCCCGCACGCCCCGTACCGCCAGTCGCAGCGCATGGACATCTACAAGGACGTCGCCGAGAAGCTCCTCGCCGCCGGCCACGCGTACCACTGCTACTGCACCACCGAGGAGCTCGACGCCCGCCGCGACGCGGCCCGCGCCGCCGGCAAGCCGTCCGGCTACGACGGTCACTGCCGCGACCTGAGCGCGGAGCAGAAGGCCGCGTACGAGGCCGAGGGCCGCACGTCCATCGTCCGCTTCCGGATGCCCGACGAGGCCCTCACCTTCACCGACCTGGTCCGCGGCGACATCACCGTCCAGCCGGAGAACGTGCCGGACTACGGCATCGTCCGCGCCAACGGCGCCCCGCTCTACACGCTGGTCAACCCGGTCGACGACGCGCTGATGGAGATCACCCACGTCCTGCGCGGTGAGGACCTGCTCTCCTCCACCCCGCGCCAGATCGCGCTGTACGCGGCGCTCACCGAGCTGGGCATCGCCAAGCAGACCCCGGCGTTCGGTCACCTGCCGTACGTCATGGGCGAGGGCAACAAGAAGCTCTCCAAGCGCGACCCGCAGGCCTCGCTCAACCTCTACCGCGAGCGCGGCTTCCTGCGCGAGGGGCTGCTCAACTACCTCTCGCTGCTCGGCTGGTCGATCGCCGAGGACCGGGACATCTTCGACATCGACGAGATGGTCGCCGCGTTCGACATCAAGGACGTCAACGCCAACCCGGCCCGCTTCGACCTCAAGAAGTGCGAGCACATCAACGCCGAGCACATCCGCCGGCTCGATGTGAAGACCTTCACCGAGGCCTGCGGCCCCTGGCTGAAGGCTCCGTTCGCCCCCTGGGCCCCGGAGGCCTTCGACGCGGACGTGTTCGCCTCGATCGCCCCGCACGCCCAGACCCGGGTCACGGTGCTCTCCGAGATCACGGCCAACGTCGACTTCCTGTTCCTCGACGAGCCGGCGACCGACGAGGCGTCCTGGACCAAGGCGATGAAGGAGGGCTCCGACGCCCTGCTCGTGACGGCCCGCGCCAAGCTGATCGCCGCCGAGTGGAACGCGGACGACCTGAAGAACGCCATCCTCGCCGCCGGTGAGGAGCACGGCCTGAAGCTCGGCAAGGCGCAGGCCCCGGTCCGCGTCGCCGTCACCGGCCGCACGATCGGCCTGCCGCTCTTCGAGTCCCTGGAGATCCTGGGCCGCGAGAAGACGATCGCCCGCATCGACGCGGCGCTGGCGAAGCTGGCCGCGTAACGACGGCAGACGGACGGGCCCGGTAACCCCGGACCGCGGGTGGCGGGGCC
>NZ_JBEOVJ010000148.1:0-8913 GCF_040295435.1 Streptomyces sp. NPDC002809 | reverse complement strand
GTCCTGGCGGGCCGGGGGGCGGGGCCCCCCGCGTCCGGGGGGGCCGCCCCCGGCCGTACTGCGTGATACCCCACAGGGCATGACCGACCTCGTCACACCACGCCTGCTCCTCCGTCCGATGACCGTTGCCGATGCGGAGAAGGTGGCGGCGGGCCGGCCGGCGGACGGTGTGCACTGGGCTCCCGGCTACCCCTGGCCCGGGGAGATGGCGGCGGCCACACGCTTCCTCGAGACCTGTGCGGCCACCGGCGACCCCGGTCCGTTCGTGAATTACGGGATAGAGCGTCGCGAAGACGGGCTGGTGATCGGCGGAGTCGGCTTTCACGGGGCGCCCGACGAGAAGAGGCACGTCACCATCGGGTACGGACTCGTGGAATCGGCGCGCGGCATGGGGTTCGCCTCCGAAGCCCTTCGCGCGCTGCTGCGGTTCTCCCGCGAGCGGGGCATCGCGTGCGTTCACGGCGACACCGACCTCGACAACATCGCCTCCCAGCGCGTGATGGCCGCAGTGGGCATGCGTCTCGTGAAGGAGGACGCACTGCTGAAGCACTACCGGATCGACTGGGACGGGCCCGCCGGGTTGAAGTGAAGCGGCTTCCGTACGCCGCAGAGCCCGCCGGATCTCCCCGGCGGGCTCTGTTGTGCGTGGCCTCGGCACGCCGCACGAGTCCGGCCGCACGCGTCAGGCCGCGCGTCGGCATGACACCGTGTCGGCGCGTCGGCGCGTCGGCGCGTCAGCGTTTTCGGGCCAGTGGTTGCTCCTGGACTCAGCCTGCGACGGTTGCCGGCCGGTTCGCCGTACCGTCCGTGGCCTTGGCCGCCCCGGGCTTCGGCACCAGCAGTCGGTCCGTGAGGTATCCGAAGACCAGCCCGAAGGTGGTCCAGAGCGTGACCTGCACCGCGAGCGTGGCAAGCCTGAACTCCCAGAGCAGAGCTGCCGGGAAGTCCGCTCCGACCTCGTTGAACGAAGGCAGGAAGGCGTAGGCCAGCCCGATCGCCAGCACGTAGCCGGCGGCCGCTGCAATGGTGGCGTTCCAGTTGCCCAGGCGCGGAGCCAGCCGCTTGCCGAGGATGACGGCGGCCACGGCCAGCAGGACGCTGAGAGCGACCATCAGGAAGAACAACGCGGTGCGTTGGCCGATGGTGTCCGGGTTGCCGACCGCCGGCGGATTCGCCGGGTACTTCAGGAACGGCACGACGTACACGGTCAGCAGGGCCGCTCCCGCGATCAGCGCCGCCGTCGCCCTGGGGCCGAAGCGGCCCAGCCGGCCGAGGGCGTAACAGAAGACGAGTGCGGCGATTCCGCCGACGGCGACGCCGAAGACGAGTACACCGGTGGCGAGGCCGGCGGTGGACTGCACGGTGCGGCTGACGAGTTCCTCACCACCGCCGTGGTCGTGGCTGTGCGTCTCTTCGAGGGCGATGGCCGCGTCCACACGGGACTCACCGAGGAAGTAGGCGACCAGAAGTGCGAGCGCACCCGCGACGAGGCCGGCCAGCATGCCGCGGACCAGCAGGGCTCGGACAGATATGGAGTTCATGAGGGGTTCCCCTGGGTCAACCGGTTGGATCAGTGGCAGGGGAAACCGAGGAGGTGGCGCCCGTCGTGGACCCACTCGTGCACGCCTTCGCCCGAGATGAGCGCGGTGGCACCCTGCTCGGCGCCGACGAAGTACAGCAGGATCAGCATGAGGATGCCGAAAAAGGCCGCCCAAGGGGCGATGGCCTTCAGCGGGATGGGGGTGATGGCGGGTATGACGGCGGCGGGGGCAGCAGTCTGTGCCATGGCAGAACCTCCTGGGGGAACACGCGTCCCGATCGTGGTGCCTGAGACGAAGGTGCTGGGTCTGACTTCCCGCACAGATACGGGTTCACAGTGGCGCGACCGTGCCGGATTCTCACCGGACTTCCGTCACACCTTCGTCATGCTGCCGCGACCATACCGCCTGCGAGCGGGCACCGCCATGGTGCCCGTGGGCAGGCCCGCGGGCCTTGGATGCCATGGTGTGCTTGGCCAAGTGGCCACAGTTCAGGGAGTTGAGAGCGGGTATGACGGTACGGGTGATGTTGATCTCACCGGCGATGAACGCCGCGCTGCGAGAGGCCCGGTTCGCGGGTGACGCGTCGCTCGACGACTCGGGGCTCCGGCAGACCCGGGCCGCGGCGGACACGTTGCCTGCGGCGGACCGCGCTCTGCACGGACCGTCCCTGCGCTGCACCCTGACGGCCGACGCACTGAGGATCGATTCCACCGCCGAACATGCGCTCCGGGACTGGGAGTTGGGACGCTGGAAAGGTGCCCGACTGGACCAGGTGAGCGCGAGCGAGCCGGACGGAGTGGCGGCCTGGCTCGCGGACCCCGCCACCTCACCGCACGGCGGCGAGTCGCTGCTGGAGCTGTGCGCACGGGCGGGGGCGTGGCTCGACTCGCTGGACGACAGCGGCCCGGGACGGGTGCTGGTGGTGGTCGAGCCAGCCGTGGTCAGGGCCGCGGTCGTCCATGCGCTGGACCTGCCGCCGCAGGCGTTCTGGCGGATCGACGTCGCCCCGCTGATGCTCACGGAGCTCAGCGGCAGGTCGGGGCGGTGGAACCTGCGCTGCGGCCGGCCGCTGACGCCGGGGCAGGGCAGTTGACACCTTGCGCGCCTGGCCCGGCCAATCGACACCTTGCGCGCCGGGGCCGGGGCGGCTGCAGCGCAGCCCCATCGGCCCGGTCGCAGGACCCTGGCCCCTGACTTTCACGAGCGGGCTGTGCGGGTCTTCGTCGGACGGGCGGAGAGCGCCTCTCATCTGCGACGACGGGCGCTGCCAGGGGTTTCGCCCGCAGCGGGGAGAGATGCACTCTCCAGGTGAACGGCTGCATCGAGTCGCACCCACCTGTCCGGGCCTGCCGGCGATGAGGCGGGGTTTCGTGGGCGCCGGCAAAATGGATGGTCACGGGTGTGGTCCGTGCAGGACCCTGAGCACATGCCTCGACGTCTGATGTTCGTCCAGTTGAAGACCGGTCACAACACCGACCGAGGGCCCTCGTGGATCGGTTGGGTGGACTTCTCGAAGACCTGGAGCACTGCGTACTTTCACGGCAGGACACTGCGCCGGGCACCGGGGATGTTCGATGCGAACTTCTACGACGTGCAGACCGATGAGGAGTTCTGGATCTCCGGGCCGAAGCGGGACCGTACCGACACCCGTTACGGCCCCTCCGAGCCCGAAATCGAGCCGGAAGCCGTCGAGACCTATCACGCCTTCCTGGGTGGCGCACCCCTGCCGGGCCGGGAGAACGGCTGACCCCGCAGCTCGCCAGGAGGCTTGTCCGATTCTTGGCCAGTCACATGGAGAACGCGTCCGACCTGCACCAATGGGACTTTCCGGAAGGCTGACACCTACAAGGTCCCGCAGAAGCCGGAACGGTCCGCCGACCATGCCGACGGGCCGTCACGAAGGATCGAGGCCAAGGGCTGTCCCGTCACTCCTGGTGGATCAGCGCGCGGCGTCGGATGCGGTGCGTCGCAAGGCGGAGGGACGCCCGAATCCTGGATGTACTCGGGCGTCCCGACCTGGAGGGGTCCCCCGTTGTGGAGGAGGTCCCCCGTACCGTTGAGGCTACGGGCGAGACGTGCTGTAGCTGTCGCCGTGCGCCCGCCAGGAATTATGGGACGGCCCTCAGGCCTCGCCTCTTATGGCGTGATCATTCGTTGAGCTGTGCATCACAGATCCGGTTGAGCGGTTGGTGACGGATGAGTTGTGGGTGTTGTCCCGACGGGTGGTGCGGCCTACGGAGGTGAAGCGTCCGCAGGACGGAGGCCGCCGTCGGGCCGGCGACCGTGAGGTTCTGGCGGCGGTCATCTTCGTGGCCACCTCGGGCTGTACGTGGAGGCAGCTCCCACCAGTGATCAGTCCGGCCTGGCAGACGGTTTACCGGCGGTTCACCAGATGGAGCGCGGACCAGGTCCGGGCCCGTCTCCACCGTGTGGTCCTGGACGAACTCGAGGTGCGGGCGGGGTGCGGGGGGAGCCGGCCTGGTCGCCCTTGAGGTGTTCGGGGACACCTCTTTCCTCGGTGACCGCCAGACTGTTTCCTCGGTGACCGCCGGACTGAAATCTTCCGCACGGCGATGCGGAACCTGCTTGAGGGAATCCACCGCCGGATCGCGGTCGCGCCGGCGCCACGCCCTTGGACCGGGCTGAAACCGCCAGGTCGAAATACTCACTCGAATGAGCGGTGAAGCTTTGGTACGGGCACCCGGGAAGGGAAACGATGCCACCCTGTGCTTACGAGTCATTGCTCGTGGACCGGGTCGCGGCGGGTACTCAATTCACCCACCGAACAATATAATTCGAGGTCTTCGTATGCCGGAAAAATCCATTATCCACAGCAAGGCCCAGCATTACTACAACGTGTTCCATAACGAGCGCGACGGGTGGGTCAGCGAAACTGACGTGTACGCCTGGGTGGGCCGCACGACGCGGGAATTCAAGCTCACGCCAGGAACCGCCCCCGCCAACGCACTGCAGAGATCCCTTCTGGAGTACTGGAAGAGATTGTTTGCCCCTATGGACACAGACGGGGACGGCGTCGTATCACGCGACGAATTCCTGGCCGGGTTTGCCAGCCTGGGGGACAAGCCAGATGATTACGCCCGGATTGTCACGCCGTCCGCAAAGGTCTTCGTGGCCACCGCCGACGTCGATGGAGACGGCGAACTCGACAAGTCCGAGTTCAAGCGCCTGTTTCAGTCCTCTTTCGCGCTGAGCGACGAAGACATCGACGTGTCGTTCGCCGACATCGACACCGACAGCTCCGGCTCCATCTCAACCGACGAGCTGAGAGCATCCATTCGCGTGTTCCACAGCAGTTCCGATCCGAACGACCGAGGTCACCGCCTCCTGGGAGCCCTGCGTTCCTGAGCCGGCAGAACCGGACAGTGTCCTCTCGTCCGGAGCCCCTCGCCGTCGGGTGCTGATTCCACTCGGCACCGGCGATCAGTGGGGCTCCGCCGGTCCCGCATCGAGCCGCGCTCAGGGAACAACACGCCAGGAGAAGCGCCCGTGACCACCCATCTGCAGACAACCAAGGCCCCGCTGGTGACAGCGCACGCCAAGCACATCGTCACCGAGACCGGTGTCCTGAACAATCCATACTTCCGAACGCTGGTGGACGGAAGCATGTCGCTGGAGCACTTCCGCACAAGCCAGGAGCAACTAGGTTTCGCCGTCACCTACTTCGCCCGCCCGATGGCTGCGCTGGTGTCCCGGATCGAGCACCCCGCGGATCGCATCGGCATCCTGGGCAATGTCGTGGAAGAACACGGCGGATTCCGCCCTCAGGAATTCCATCACGAGACTTTCCGCGGATTTCTGGCCAGCATCGGCAGCGACACCGTACGGCTGAACGGCCTAAAGATGATGCCGGCCGTCCACGCGTACAACAGCGTTCTCAGTGCGGTGTGTACGTGGGAGGACCCGCAGGTAGGAATTGGCTGCATGGGCGCGATCGAGTACGCATTCGCCTCGGTATCGGCCATCACGGGCAACGCGGCTGTGAACCGCGGTTGGGTCGCTCAAGCCGACCTGATGCACTACGGCCTCCACTCCGAAGTCGACGAACAACACGCAGAGGACTTCTTCCTGCTGCTGGAACCTCACTACAGAAACCCAGCCGCACGACGCCGAATCGACCAGGGCCTCGGCCTGGGCGCGTACGCGCTGAACCGCCTCTACAGCGATCTGTCCGAACTGGGTCATTCACAGCAAAACTGATCACCGCTGAGCGAGCGGGAAGACTGCGAGCGCAGTGAATTCGTCAACGTCGGCGAGCAGCCGCCAGGCCGTCGGTATCGAGGCGACGGGGCCGAACACCCCTGCTTGGTACCGCAGTACACAATGTCCTACGGCGAGGGTTGGTGTTCGAAGGACCGTGGCCGTCCCGGCTCGAAGCACCACCTGATCGTCGACCGCCACGGAACCCCGCTCGCCGTCACACTCACCGGTGGAAACCGGCATGACGTCACCCGGCTCCTGCCGCTGCTGGACGCCGCCCCGTCGATCCGAGGTCTGCGGGGGCACCCCCGCCACAAGCCCCGGCTCCTGTATGCCGACCGAGGCCACGACTTCGACAAGTACCGCCGCCCGCTCTGGAAACGCAGCATCAAACCCGTGATCGCCCGACGCGGCATCGCCCCACGGCTCCGGACTGGGCAAGGTTCCCTGGGTGGTCGAGTGCACCTTCGCCTGGCTCCACCAGTTCAAACAGCTCCGCACCCGCTACGAACGACGCGCAGATCTTCACCAAGGCTTGCTCGAACCGGCCTGCAGCCTGATCTGCATTCGACGTCTGTCCCGCGGCACCAGAGCGACCGGTTAGGAGTCCGAGCGCAGCCCCAGGGCGCTGTGCTGAATCAGCCCGGCCTGAGCATCGGAACCCGACTCCCGACGCACCAACTCGACCAACTTCGAACGGAGATCTGTCGCCGGCTCGCCAAGCACGATGGCGCTGATCACCAACTCAAGCATGACGCAGTCGTAGGCATCGTCCGTTCCTCGATAGCGGTCGGCGTCACGTTCGACTACGGCACTGCCGATCCGCCATCCACCACCGCCACCGCCACCAACAGGCGCGAAGGTCGCCGCGAAGGTTCCATTGCCAGTCCAGCTTCGGTGCAGGAAGACGACGTCGCCCTCCGTGAAGACGTCCCACTTCTCGTCCATGTCCCGCGACGCGTAGCCGAGCTGGATCCGCTTCCAGTCTTCATCTGACCAGATCCGCTGAGGCAGCTCCGGCATCGACTGAGGAGCTGATATCGGCTGGATACGACCGGAGAACGTGGACCGGGACACGCGTTCGTCAGCAGGCATGGAGTGATCCTACGGACGAAAGCGAGCGTCCCCGCATCCCGTCCCCTCACGGGCCTTGTGCAACGACCTGTTAGTTTCCCCGGTAGGTCTCCAGCAGCCGGAGCCAGATCTCGCTGATCGTCGGGTACGCGGGGACCGCGTGCCAGAGACGGGCGATGGGGATCTCTCCCGCGACCGCGATCGTCGCCGAGTGCAGCAGCTCGCCGATGCCCGGACCCACGAAGGTGACGCCCAGGAGGATCTCCCGGTCCAGGTCGACGATCATGCGGGCGCGACCCCGGTAGCCGTCCGCGTACAGGCCGGAGCCGGCCACCGCGGCGAGGTCGTGGTCGACGGCCCGGACGCGGTGGCCGGCCCGCTCCGCCTCGGCGAGGGTGAGGCCGACCGAGGCGGCCTCCGGGTCGGTGAAGACGACCTGCGGGACGGCCGCGTGATCGGCGGTGGCCGCGTGCGCACCCCAGCGGTCCGTCTCCAGGAGCGGGTCGCCCTGGGCGCGGGCGGCGATCGCCGCGCCCGCGATGCGGGCCTGGTACTTGCCCTGGTGGGTCAGGAGCGCCCGGTGGTTCACGTCGCCGACGGCGTAGAGCCAGGGGATGCCCTCGACCCGGCAGCTGTCGTCGACGGTGAGCCAGTCCCCCGGCTTCAGGCCGACCGTCTCCAGGCCCAGGTCGTCGGTGCGCGGAGCGCGGCCCGTGGCGAAGAGGATCTCGTCGCCCTCGATCTGTTCGCCGTTGTCGAGTACGACGGTGACCGGTCCGTCCGGTGCGGAGCGCTGTACGGAGGTGACCGAGACGCCCGTACGGATGTCGGCTTCCGCGTCGGTCAGCGCGTCGGAGACGAGCTCACCGGCGAACGGCTCCATGCGGGGCAGCAGCCCCTTGCCGCGCACCAGCATGGTGATCTCGGCTCCCAGGGCGCCCCAGACGGTGGCCATCTCCACGCCGACCACTCCCCCGCCCACGACGATGAGACGGCGGGGTACCTCCTTGGCGCTCGTCGCCTCCCGGCTGGTCCAGGGGCGGGCCCCGTCGATGCCCGGCAGGTCGGGCACCACGGCGCGGCTGCCGGTGCACACGGCCACCGCGTGCCGGGCCGTGAGCCGGCGCTCCGTACCGTCGGGTGCCGTGACGGTGACCGCCTTGGGGCCCGTCAGCCGGCCTTGGCCCCGGTAGATGTCGGCTCCGATCCCCTCCAGCCAGGCTGCCTGGCCGTCGTCCTTCCAGTGCGAGGCGTACGTGTCGCGGTGCGCGAGCACGGCGGCGGTGTCGAGAGGGCCCTGTACGGCGCCTGCGAGGCCCGGGACGCGGCGGGCGTCGGCACGGGCGACGACGGGGCGCAGGAGGGCCTTGCTCGGCATGCAGGCCCAGTACGAGCACTCGCCGCCGATGAGCTCGGACTCCACGATCACGGTGCTCAGCCCGGCGGCCCGGGCACGGTCGGCCACGTTCTCACCCACCGGACCGGCACCGATGACCACGACGTCGTACGCGACAGGCTCCACAGCATGTGTCATGGGGCCATTCTTGTCATGGGTGTGCGCGGCGGCCACATGGGCAGGCGGAATAGCGCAAGCACGGTCACCGTTGTGCCGGACACGTCGATACGGTCACAGGAAGAGGTAGCAGAGCATGAGCACCGTAGAGCTCACCAAAGAAAACTTCGATCAGGTCGTCAGCGAGAACGAGTTCGTCCTGATCGACTTCTGGGCTTCCTGGTGCGGCCCGTGTCGGCAGTTCGCGCCGGTCTACGACTCGGCGTCCGACCGTCACGAGGACCTCGTCTTCGCCAAGGTCGACACGGAGGCCCAGCAGGAGCTGGCGGCGGCCTTCGAGATCCGGTCCATCCCGACGCTGATGATCGTCCGTGACAACGTGGCCGTCTTCTCGCAGCCGGGCGCGCTGCCCGAGGCGGCGCTGGAGGACGTGATCGGCCAGGCCAGGAAGCTGGACATGGACGAGGTCCGCAAGTCCATCGAGGACCAGAAGAAGGAAAAGAAGTAAGCGGGACCGGCACCGCGACAGTCAGGGCCCGGCCGTCACCGGCCGGGCCCTGACTGTCG